>RFLO01000015.1 GCA_003693875.1 Candidatus Pacearchaeota archaeon
CAGTGGGAGAGCGCATGGCTGAAGACCATGGTGTCGGGAGTTCGATTCTCCCCCGTCCCACTTAGCTACATAAAGTTTATAAAACAAAGAAGCTTTTTTTTCAAATGAGGAAAAAAGGGGCTATTGAGCTTTCAATAGGAACTATTGTTATCGTCGTCCTGGCAATGTCAATGCTTATCCTTGGTTTAATCCTTGTAAAAAGCATTTTTAGCGGCTCCTCCCAAAACATTAAGCAAATCAATCAGGGAGTGAGGGACAAAATAAACAAACTTATGGGAGAAGACAAAAAAGTTGCAGTATATCTCCAGGGACAAGAGGCAACCATTTCCCCAGGAGAAAGTTATGGAGTGGCTTTTGGGATAAAGAACCGCCTTCGTGGGAGTGCGGGACAAAATGCAAAATTCTCATATAAAGTTTCTGTAGTTAACCCGGATAAATTAGAAAAGAGGTGTGGTATAGACGAGAGCGAAGCTCTTGGTTGGATTGTTGCTGGCGATTCAGAAGATGAAATTAAAATATCCCCTTCTGAGCTCACAACAAGACTAATAAAGTTTAATATTGATGAAAATACCCCGCTTTGCACGGTAAGGTTTAGAATTAGTGTTGAAGCAGACAACAAACCATACGCTGATGAAATCTTTGACTTAAGAATCGAATAATTTATTAAGAAAACGTGTCTTTTTTTTAGATGATAAGATTTTATGACTCATACAGCAAAAGAAAAAAGGTATTCAAACCAGTAGAAGAGGATTATGTTAAGATTTACACCTGTGGACCCACGGTTTATTGGCACCAACACATCGGTAATTTGAGGGCTTATATTTTTTCAGATACGCTTAAAAGGGTTATCCTATATGCAGGGCACAAAGTTCGGCACGTAATCAATGTCACAGATGTTGGGCACTTAACAGAAGATGACTTCGGAGAGGACAAGGTTGAAAAAAGAGCAAAAGAAGAAAAAAAGACAGTGCAGGAAATAACCAATTTTTATTTTTCAAGATTCAAAAACGACTTAAAAAAATTAAAGGTCATTGAGCCTGATTTTTGGTTATATGCGACAGAGCATATCCGAGAACAAATTGAATTAATAAAAAAGCTTGAAGAGAAAGGCTACACTTACATTACCGGAGATGGCGTCTATTTTGATACGTCAAAGTTCAAATATTATGGGAAACTCTCAAACAAAAAAACTGGTGAACTTATTGGTGGAAAACGCATAAAAATTGGGGAAAAAAAGAATATAACTGATTTTGCCCTCTGGAAATTCAGCAAACCTGAAGAAAAAAGGCAACAAGAGTGGGAAAGTCCGTGGGGTCGCGGCTTTCCAGGCTGGCATATCGAATGTTCTGCTATGGCTATTGAGTACCTTGGAAAAAGAATTGATATACACACAGGTGGGGAAGACCATATCCATATACATCATGAAAATGAAATAGCCCAAAGTGAGGCTGCACTTGGCGTCCATCCCTGGGTTAATTTTTGGATGCATGTTGGTTTTCTCCTTAAAGAAAAAGAAAAAATGAGCAAATCAAAGGGGAGAATATTGACCCTTAGTGAAGTAGAAAAACTTGGATTTTCTGCAATGGACTTCCGTTTCCTAAACTTTCTTACGCACTACAGAAAACAACTACATTGGAGTATTGAGGCAATTGAAAACGCGAAGACATCGCTCTTACGCATAAAAAAAATAATTGAAAATATAAAAGATGACGGCAGAATAAACAGGGAATATTTAAAAGAATTCGAAGAAAGAATTTACGATGACTTGGATATGCCGGGAGCAGTTGCAGTTTTATGGAAACTATTAAGGGACGAGAAAGCTAATGGAAAAATAAAGACTATTGAAAAAATGGATTCTGTTTTTGGTCTTGGACTTTTGGAAAAAGAGAATATCAAAATCCCAGACGAGGTATTAGAACTTGCGAAAAAGCGTTCCGAGTTAAGAAAACAAAAGAAGTGGTTGGAGGCAGATGAAATAAGGGAGAAAATAGCTTCCCTTGGGTGGAAAATTGACGACGTCGGTTTTGACTGGAAACTTGAAAAATTACATAAACCTTAAATACCATACTACTTGAATAAATTGGAGGTGAATATGACTCGGGTGCATTATGCGAGTTTTTTGGATTTGAAATATAAGCCAAAAGAAAGTGACCTTATTTGCCAGTTCAAAATAATTCCCGCTAAAGGGTATAGTTTCAGGGAGGTTTGCTCAATTACCGCTGGCGAGAGCAGTGTTGGAACTTGGACGGATCTTACGACAGTAAATGAAAGGATGCAAAAGAGAATTGCCCCAAAAGTTTATTGGATTGATCCAAGAAGCCATCGCTGCCGAATTGCATATCCTGTGGATTTATTTGAATTAGGAAATGTTTCAGACATCATGTCGTCAATAGGGGGGAATATTTACGGGATGAAATGCGTTGATGGGCTTTTGTGGGAAGATGTTAAGCTTCCAAAAAAGATTATCAAAAGCTTTGATGGTCCAAGATTTGGCATACGGGGAATTCGCAGTTATCTTCGCGTCTTCAAAAGGCCTCTTGTTGGGACCATTGTTAAACCAAAGGTGGGATTAAACGAAGAAGAGCATGCAAGAGTCGCTTATGAAGCGTGGCTTGGCGGCTGTGACATAGTAAAAGATGATGAAAACCTTACCAGCCAAAGCTTCAATAATTTTTATGTGAGAGTTAAAAAAACTTTGAAAAGATTAAGGGAAGCCGAAAGAAAAACTGGTGAAAAGAAAGTTTATCTTGCAAATTGCACTGCACCTGCCGATGAGATGGTTAAAAGAATAAAATTTGTAGAAAGATGTGGGGGAAATTATATTATGTTAGATATTCTTACCCTCGGTTGGTCTGCACTTCAGTATGCAAGGAAAGTTACTAAACTTCCAATTCATGCTCATCGTGCAGGGCATGCTATGTTTGACAGAAGCCCAAACCACGGCATGAAAATGGAAGTTGTAGCTCAATTTGCAAGGATGGTTGGCGTTGATACTCTACACATCGGAACTGCCTATGGAAAAATGGCTGGGGGAAGAGAAGAAGTCCTCCACATTGAAAAGGAAATTGAGGGACAGTTCACAAAACAAACTCAAAGATATCTTTCTCAAAAATGGTACAACGTAAAGCCGGTTCTCGGGGTAGCTTCTGGAGGAGTTCATCCAGGAATTGTTCCGAAAATAATTAGCCTTATGGGCAATGATGTCGTAATTCAGGCCGGCGGAGGAGTGCACGGCCATCCTGATGGAACTGTTAGCGGAGCACGTGCAATGAGGCAAGCAGTAGAAGCTGCAATGAAAAAAAAGAATATAAAAGAATTTGCGAGAAGCCACGTAGAACTTAAAAAAGCAATTGAGAAGTGGGGACTTTAGAAAACAATTAGATATCATGAATCATCCGTCTAAATTTGGACCATGCTATCCGAAAAGCTTATAAAGCTATATAAACTATAGTTAACATGACAAAAAGAAATGAGGTTTACAAATGTGAAAAGTGTGGAAACATAGTAGAAGTTTTAGATGGGAGTGAAGGGACACTTGCCTGTTGCGGAGAACCAATGAAACTTTTAGAAGAACAAACAGCTGACAAGACCCTTGAAAAACATGTTCCCATTGTAGAAAAGATAGAGGGTGGAATAAGGGTTACTGTTGGCTCAACTCTCCATCCAATGACTGAGGAACATTACATAGAGTGGATTGAGGTAATTGCTAACGGATTTTCATTTAAAAAATTTCTAAGCCCTGGAAACGACCCTATTGCTGAATTTGAAATATCTGCCCCATTGGAAAGTTTAACTGTAAGAGAACATTGCAATCTTCATGGGCTTTGGAAATCCGGTGCATCGTAATCTTTTATTGAATTCTATTTTTGAGATTAAATAATAAAAAGGGAGAGAAGATTGTCTCTCCTTAAAAAATTAATTAGTTTCTGACTCATCGGAAGAGTCATCTGAATCTTCTGACTCGTCGTGAGAATCGTCTGAGTCTTCTGAGGATTCGCTATTCTCCTCGCTTGTTTCCTCTTCTGTTTCCCCAGAATCCTGAGACTCTCCTTCTGAAGACCCTTCAGAGCTCTCAGATTCTGTTGTTGGTTCTTCTGAAGATTCTTCAGATTCCTGACTCTCTGATGAATCCTCAACAGAGTTGTTTAATTCTTCTTCCATAAAAATTCGCCTTGAAACTATTTTATAAACATTTGGTTGTACTTCTAAATGATAAATTACCGACGGTAAAATTTTTAAATGCACTTTTTTGAAAAATCAAGCAAATGACTTGCTTATCTTGTGACTCCAAAATGAGGGGAGCTTGCCGGATAAAAACCCCCTAAATAAATCCGAATAAACATAAAAAACCGCCTTGTTTTTAAATCTCTTGGATTCTCTTCCGATTTCTTCATAAATTTTCCTTATAATTTTTCTTTCAAAATCTTTTTGGAGAAGCGAGGGTTTTTTTAGAATAATAAAATCTGCCTGACGAAGAATGTTAATGTCAAGATTTGACGAATTTTGTGAGATAAAAAGAATGCTTAGATTTTTATGTCGTGCTATCAATATTAGGTCGGAAAGAATTTTGTTCACTTTGCTCATTGAGCGGCGCGAGCTGAAAAAAATTCCGCCTTCATCAATTAAAACGAAAGACCCGTTTTTTATCTTGGAGATGTCATCAACATTTTTTATCCAGCGAGGAAGTGCCTTGTTTAAAAGCCCTATTGAATAGATTGGTCTTTTGGTCAATGCGTGAATATTTTCTACAATTCTTAAACCTGTTGCCGTTTTCCCTGAACCGCGAGCTCCCACCACAATTCCTATGACGCTGTCACTTTCAACAAGCCATTTCTCAAAATCACTAAATTTTCCAGCCTCTGACCGGACCACTTTTAACTTTTCCCGTTTTGCAGGAACTGGTTTTAATTTAACCTCTCTTAACATTGTGAAAAGTTCTGCTAAAAGGATTACTCCCTTATAAATCAGGTAAGGCACTCTTACAATTATTAATGCAATAAAGGCAAGTGCCTTAAAAATCCAAAGTTTCCTTAACCTTCTTTTTCTTTTTGCCACAAAAATACATGGAAATTGATGATTTAAGGTTTATGCTCCCGCCGGGATTTGAACCCGGGTCACCGCCGTTCTCCAACGAAACCTCACAAGAGATTTCGGTGGTGCCCGAAGACGAGCATGGAGCCTATCATCTCACCGACTAAGGCTCCCCACCTCTTGAGAGGGCGGCATCCTTGGCCACTAGACTACGAGAGCTTTAGAATTATTGAAAAAATCAATTTTTAAAATTTTGGTCGAGCCCTTCCTGAATAAAAGACGCCACCTGCACCAAAAGTGGAATCTCTCCTTATTGCTTTTGGATAAGCCTCAACTTTGTTCTTTCTTTAAATAGAATTGTAACAAAAAACCTTATTCTTTATTTTTTTCGTCGGTTATTTCCTTTGACCCACTAAACCAAGTGTTGATTGTTCTTGTTATAAAAATTGCACTTGCATACCCTGTTATAACTCCTACCCCAAGTATAGCCAGCGGCCCAGTACCCAGAGGCACTGCCCTAAAAAGAGTCCTAAGGGGGGTGTAAACAACTATTGCCTGAAAAACTATTGAAATCAAAAGTGCAGAAAGGAGCAACTTATTTGAAAACCACCCCAGATTTTCTGACGATCTGATAACCCCTATTCTTACAAATTCATAGAGGATTATTCCTGTAAAAACTGTTGTTCTTGCAACTGCATCGTTGTAGAAATGAAGTGTTACAAGGAATGTTAAAATAAGAATTATTGTCTTTTTTACCCCGATTGCTGCAATTATTGCAGAGAGTCGTTTATCTATTACATGCTCGCTTTTTTTTCTTGGCTTTTCTTTCATTATATCCCGTCTTGCCGGATCAAGTCCGAGGGCTATTGCAGGTAACCCGTCTGTTAACAAGTTTATCCAAAGAAGCTGAACCGGAAGGAGTATTGGCTCTTTTAAGGCAAGAAAAATTGTTGCAAAAAATATTATCAAAACTTCGGCTAAATTACTCGTCAGAAGGTAATTTACAAACTTGCGAATATTGTCAAAAATGCGCCTCCCTTCCCTTATAGCTGACACAATTGTTGCAAAATTATCGTCAAGCAATACAAGGTCAGAAGCTTGCTTTGCAACTTCTGTGCCTCTGATTCCCATTGCAATTCCAACATCGGCTTTCTTTAGTGCCAAGGCATCGTTTACGCCATCGCCAGTCATCGCTATAATGTTTCCCTTCTCTTTTAGGATGCTCATTATCCTTAATTTGTGGTCCGGATTAAGCCTTGCAAAAATATTTACGCCTTCGGACAATTTTCTGGAAATTTCGTTGTCGCTCATATGATTTAGCTCTTCGCCAATGACAAAGCCCGAACTCTTTAAACCGATTCTTTCTGAAATTGCCCGAGCAGTTAGCGGGTTGTCTCCTGTTAAAACAATTACGCGTATTCCTGCACTCTTGCATTCCCCTACAGCTTTTTTTACTTCCGGTCGTGGCGGGTCAATCATCCCTGCCATCCCAAGCCAGATAAGGTTCTTTTCAGCTTCACTTTCCCTTATTTTTCCGCGAACCTCCTTGAAAGCAAATCCGAGCACCCTTAGCGCTTTAGACGCAAACTCGTTATTAGCTTCAAGTATCCTTTCTATATCCTTTTTTCTTATTTTTCTTACTTTACCACCAATAAGAATCCTGTCGCATCTTCTTACTACAGCTTCCGGCGCACCTTTCGTATAAACTTTCTTTAATGTGCCTTCCCTTATAACCACACTCATCATAGCCCTTCTGGGATCAAAAGGAATCTCTGCAATTCTTTTAGAACTTTTTTCAAGAACTTCTTTGCCAAACCCTTTCTTCTTTGAAAATTTGTAGAGTGCAACTTCTGTTTCGTCTCCAACAAGCCTCTCTTTCCCATCAAATGTTTCTCGCACATTATTATTTAGCGTGAAATTTTTAATGAGTTCTATGTTTTTTTCGGGATTTACTTCCTCTGCCCTGAAAGAGATTCCTTCAGAAAATATTGTTACAACCTGCATTTCGTTTTTAGTTAGCGTTCCTGTTTTGTCTGTACAGATGACATTTACGCTTCCCATTGACTCCACTACTCCAAGCCGCCGGATTAGTGCTTTTTTCTCCGCCATAACTTTTGACCCGGCAGCAAGACTCAAAATAAGAACTGCTGGCAAGCCTTCCGGCACAGCGGCTACTGCAAGAGCCACACCGCTAAGAATTGAATTGAAAAGACCATACTTAAAGAACCCTGCAACAGTTATTATTATTGCGGCAATTATTACCATAAATGAAAGTTTTTTGCTTAAATCCTGCATCTCTTGATAAAAAACGCTCTTTTCCTCCTCCATGCTCTCAAGTTTTCCCGCAATCTTCCCAATAGCTGTTCCCATGCCTGTTTTCTCAACAATTGCTAATGCCCTTCCCACCACAACACTTGTGTTCATATAAACAAGGTCTCCTTTCCTTTTCTTTACGGCATGCGACTCCCCGGTAAGTATGGACTCATCAACTTTCATTTTGCTTGAAGAGATAATCCTTGCATCAGCTGGCACTATGCTCCCTTCATCCAAGAGGATTACATCTCCTTTCACAATCTCTGAAGAAGGAATCAAAGTTTCAATGCCATCACGAATAACTCTTGCCTTTGGCATTGCCATTTTTTGTATTGCCTCTATGCTTTTCTCAGCCTTATAATCCTGGAAGAACCCGCTTATTCCTGAAATAAGAACAACGGCAACAATAAGCCCAATATCAAGCAGGTTTTTTTCAGATGAAAAGTAGCTTACAAATCCAAGGAGGATGGCTGAAAAAATCAATATCAAAATCAGAGGAGAGCTAAACTGCGCAAGGAGAATTTTCCAAGCACTTACTTTTTTTCGTCTTGAAATTTCGTTTCTTCCGAATTTTTTAAGCAGCTTTCTTGCTTCATTTGAAGAAAGGCCTAATTTTTCAGTTTCCATTTTTTTACAAGTAAGGAAAAGACAATGGGCACAGTAAATGTGATAATTACGCCTGACGCCATGATTACCGAGTAAATTCCAACATCAATTAGGGATGCATCAAGAAGTATCTTAATGACTACTATTCCTGTGCTGAATCTAGAAGACAGTCCCACTCCTAATGCAATGGCTTCTTTTTTAGACAGCTCCTTTATGGAGATTAGAACGCTACTTAGAATTTTTGCAAAAGAAGAAATGAATACAACGGCTATAAGAAGCCAAAAAGAAGAAAAAATCTTTCCGAAATCAATGGCTGTGCCGACGTGAAAGAAGAAAAGCGGTGCGAAAAATCCGTAAGCAAATGACTTTACCTGCTTTTCTACCACCTTAAGTTTTCCTTTTGGAATAAATGTTTTTATTGAAATTCCGGCGAGAAATGCTGCGAGAGGCCCTGCCTCAATACTTGTTCCAATCCACAAAAAAAGAAACAGGACAAAAATTATGAAAAGGAAAAGAGTTTCTATTCTCTTGAACCTGAAAAAAAGCTTTTCTTCGCCTGCTTTTCTAAACCAGATTGTTAAGAGAAAAAGAAATATGATTGAGAGAATTATGAATGCTATCCTCAGGTTTCCAACGCTTAAACCAACAAAGTCAATTATTGCTACTAGAATGAAGATTTCAATTATATCATCCAGGATTCCGATTCCAATGATTGACCTTCCAAGCGGAGTGTTTATCATTTTAAATTCTTCTAAGATGGGGATAAGTACCTCTTCACCGACAGTTGCGAATGAAAACCCTATGATAAGTGATATGGACCATGAGTAACCGAGTGCGTAATGAAAAAGGAAGCTGCCAAGAATTGCTTCAAAACAAACTATAAAAAAAGTTGCCAATAGAAGAAACCGGCTTTTTTTTGTCATTTCCTTTAAGTCAA
>RFLO01000001.1 GCA_003693875.1 Candidatus Pacearchaeota archaeon
GGCATTTTCCCCTTCAGCTGCCGGATTCTGGATACTTCTTGCAGGAATAATTGTCCTGATTGTCGTCGGACTGAGAATTGTCGGGGGGAGGAAGGGGGAATCTGAACTCTAAAATCAGAAGTTCTTCAAAGAATAATCTCTTTTTTGCAAGAATCTTTGGATTAAATTTTCTTATTCTGTTCATTGGTGTAATGCTTGATATGAGGAGAAGGACGGAGCCGTTGTTGTTTAGAAAACGAGGGCATTCCTTGAGAAATTTGATACTTATTTCATCTCCATAAATCCCCCCGGTAGTTTCAATTCTTGAGTTGGCAGGCTCTGTGCGGTCTAATGGCAGGTATGGTGCGTTAAAAACTATTAAATCAAATTTTTCTTTAATGTTTTTGAATAGATTGGAGACAACTGCTCTAAAGCCTTCTTGTTTTAGCGATTTAACAGCTTCAGGGTTGATGTCGCAGGCAAGAACATTATTTTTTCCAACAAATTTTGAGGCAACTCTTGTTAGAATTCCGCTTCCACACCCCATGTCAAGAACTCGTTTGACCCTATGTGAAGAAAGATATTCTCTTAGGGTTTTTGCAAAGAAAAAAGAATCTTCTCTTGGTTCGTAAACCATTTTATAAGAATTTCTTCCAGGCAAAAAATCCTGCCACTGCAAGCACGATGATTGCAATAATGATGTAAATCCAGATGTGGCTTTTTTTCTCTTGGGAAGGCATTTGAGGAAGTTGTTTTAATTTTCCCTTCAGGTTATTTTGAAGGTTTGGGGGATTTGTTTTTGGAACTTGGAGATTTTTTTTGGGAGAGATTTCTGACACAAGCTTTGATTTCAACGCAGGAATTGAATTAGAAGGCACCCTATTATCTTGAGCTTTCAAAACATAGGGGAAAATCATCCGTATTGCTTCATTAACTTCCTTGGCACTGTATCCGGCATTTAAGAAAGTTTGGCCTGCGCTTTTTAGACTCTCGCCTCTTTCAAGAGCATTCCTAAACCCTCCAAGAAGCTCTTCTCCAGTCATAGTTTTAAAACTTCTCCATCACGCATGATATGGCATTGCTTGTCTTTATTATAACCCATTTCGCTTACAAGGTCAGCCATGGGCATTGTTTTTTGTGGGTCGCCATGTGAAGGGATTATGTGTTTAGGGGAAAGAATCCTTATAAGGTCTCTTAAATCTTCTCTGCCGCCGTGTCCGGAAACGTGAGCATCGCGAAATATTCTTGGCTTATATTTTTTTAGCCTTTTTTCCATTTTAGCAAATTGTTCAAGATTTGTTGGGGCTGGAATAACACTTGACGAGAAGATTATGTTATCTTCTTTGTTAATCTTAAATGGAAGGTCCTTCCTGGAAATTCTTTCAAGAATTGAACCTGGCTCTCCCTGGTGACCTGTGCATACAACCAGAAACTTGTGCCTTCTTTTTTCTATTTTTTTGAGGGTTCTTTCAACCTGGCTTCTGTATTTTGATATTTTTATATCCCTGAAAAAAGGAGCAACACCTATATTCTTTGCTGCATTGGCATATTTGTCAAGGCTTCTTCCGAGAAAGATTACTTCTCGATTAAGTTTTTTTCCAAATTCAACAACACTTTTTAATCTTGCAATGTGAGAAGAAAATGTTGTAACAATCATTCCCGCATTTTTATTCTGTACTGTTAGAAGAACTTCTTGAAGAATTGCACGTGCAACTCTTTCAGAAGGCGTTTTTTTCTCGGCTCCAGAATAAAGAGAGTCTGCGATTATTGCCAAAACTCCCTCCTTTGCAATCTCTCTTAACCTTTTATAATTTGGTTTTGGGCCAAGAACCGGAGTGTTGTCCAGCTTGAAATCATTCCCATAAATGATTGCTCCCTTTGGTGTGTGGACAGCAATCAAGAGGCATTGAACAGTCGAATGAGTTATGTTGATAAAATCCACTTTATATTTTCTGTTTTTTCCTCGAATATAAAAAGTTGTATTTGGTTTTATTGCGTAAACTTTGTTCTTTAAAATGATGTCATTGTCTTTTAAGAGAGATTCTAAAATTTTGACGGTGAAGGGTGTAGCGTAGATTGGTGCGTTGTATCTATCCGATATGAATGGAACAGCACCCACGTGGTCAAGGTGTGCATGGCTTATAAATTGGGCGCAAACCTTGTGCCTTATTTTTTCAATAACCGAGTCGTCGGGAATTGCATCAATTGAACGGAGTCGCCTTTCTGTTAGAACCCTTTCACGTTCTTCCATTGAAACAATGGCTGGGAGAAAAAAACCCTGGTCAAAAAGAAAGGCGTCCTCTTCAAGTTCGACTGCTACCATATTTTTTCCAACCTCGGAGAAACCGCCAATAGTATGGATTTTTACCATTCTTTTTTGAAGACAAGAGAAGTTTTTAAAGATTAGCTTTCAGAAAATTCCTTTTTTTCGAATGCCCGAGTTTACAATCTCAAAAGACATCTCTTTTTGTGGGAGGCTTCTATGTTTTCTAATGATTATTTTTCTTCTTCCCCCGCGAACCTGCAATTCAAGGAGACATTTGCTCCAATATTTTAAAAGGTCTCCGCCAACCATGAAAATTTTTTTCTCTGCTTCTTCTGAGGAAAATTGCGAATATACCTGGTTTGTTACGATGACCGGGATATTTTTTTTCCTGGCAATTTCGTTTAAAGCCCTTAGCTGCAAGGCAAGCTTTCGGTTAACAAGCGCTATTTTTTCTTCGTGGCCTGAATTGATGGCAGTTCCGAGTTCTAGGCGGTAAAGCATAGCTATTGAGTCAACGATTAATGTGGAAACCGGGCCTTTTTTTATGTGAGTTGCTAAGTTGTCAAAGATTTTTTCTTGTTCGCGAAAGGAGGTTGGTTTTAAGATTAAGATGTTTTGAAGGGCTTGCTCAATTTCTTCTTTTCTTCCGCCGTGAATTTGCTTGAACCGGTCTACAGAAAATCCGCCTTCTGTGTCGATTATTAGAACCTTGTTGTCTTTTTTTGCCTGTGAAACTGCAAGGACCATACAAAGATTTGATTTTCCAGAGCCGCCAGGACCATAAATCGTAGTGATTATGTCTGTTTCATATCCTCCGTGAAGGAAGCGGTTTAGGTCGTAGGATCCAGCCGAAACTTTTGTTGTTTTCATTTAAGGTAGAGGCAAGCTGGATATTTAACAATTTGTTTAATCGGCACATATAAAAATATTGGTTTTTAGACAGTAAAATGGGAAAATTAGATGAGGGCGGGGAATTTTTAGAAAGGCTGGTTATTTTGTTATTAAGCGGCCCAATAATTGTAGTTTTTAGCTATGTTATTTGGATTCTTTTGATAATAAATTTTTTTGCTGTTCTTTTTTCAGGGAAAAGAAATGCCGATGTTGCTAACTTTTGGAAGACATTTAATAAGGAGTTTTACAGATTTCTAAGGTATATGACTTTTGAGTCAAACAAAAAGCCATTTCCTTTCAGCAATTCAAGAACATAAAAAGGGCTACTTCAAGTTCTTAAATTCTGAGGTAAATTTGTCAATCTCTTTTTCAATTTGACCTATTGCTCCTTTTAGGGCTTTTTTGGGATTATCTGCGACAATGCAGAGGACTGGGTTTTTAGTGGGATGTTCACGTTTCCATGCAGCAAGCTTAACACCTTGCTTGTTTAGATAAACTCTTAATACTTCAGCTATAGTAAGGTTGTCCAATTCAATTTCCAGTTCGCCTTTTTCATCTTTTAAGACTTTTACTTTCATAAAATTAATCTAAAAAACCACTTTAAAAGGGTTTTGGTTAAAGAGAAAACACTTCCTTAAGTTTTTCTACTTTGTCTAGTTTTTCCCAGGGGAGGTCTATGTCTTCTCTGCCAAAATGCCCATAAGCTGCTGTTTTAAGGTAGATTGGCCTGCGAAGGTCAAAGTACTCAATGATGCCTTTTGGAGTTAGGGCAAATTCTTCTTTTATTTTCTCAATTATCTCTTCTTTGCTTACTTTCTCGGTCCCGAAGCAATTTACCCAAACAGAGATTGGATACGGGACTCCGATGGCGTAGGACAATTGTATGAGGCATTTGTCTGCAACTCCGCATGCAACAAGATTTTTGGCAATATATCTTGCCATATAAGAGGCAGACCTGTCAACCTTTGTTGGGTCCTTTCCTGAAAAAGCCCCGCCGCCATGGGCACCGTGGCCGCCGTATGTGTCAACAATGATTTTTCTTCCCGTTAATCCCGAATCTCCTTTTGGACCCCCAATTACAAATTTGCCTGTAGGATTTATGAGGTATTTGGTTCCATCATCGAGCAAAAATGAAGGGACGGCTTCTTTTATGACATGCCGTACAATATCTTCTTTTAGCTTTTCCTGTGTGACTTTCTCGCTGTGTTGGGTTGAGACAACAATTGTATCAATTCTTTTGGGCTTATTGTCTTCGTATTCGACGGTTACCTGCGTTTTTCCATCGGGACCCAAGTAGTCTAAAATTCCGGTTTTTCTTACCCTTGATAGTTGAATTGCCAATTTGTTTGCAAGTTCTGTTGTAAGAGGCATATAATTTTTTGTTTCATTGACGGCGTAGCCGAACATTATCCCCTGGTCGCCTGCACCAATTTCGTCTCCGAGGTCGACACCAAGTGCAATGTCTGGAGATTGCTTTTCAATAGCTACCATAACTTTGCAGGTTTTGTAGTCAAATCCCCTCTCGGGGCTGTCATAACCTATATCCCGAATAACCCTTCTGACAATATTTTGATAATCCAGGTTGGCATTGGTTGTAATCTCTCCGAAAACCAAGATAAGATCTGTCTTTGTTGCAGTTTCGCAGGCTACCCTTGAATTTGGGTCAGCTTTTAAGCATTCATCAAGAATTGCATCGGATACCTGGTCGCAAATTTTGTCCGGGTGCCCTTCAGTAACACTTTCTGAAGTGAAAAAGTAACGCTCAACCATCTTTAAGTAAGAGCAGCACCCCCCTTAAAAAACTTTTGGATGGCCGGATAACATTTATAAAAAGAGCTCTCCTTGAGGGTAGATGTTCGGGGCATTAAAAGAGAAACTTAAAGGCTGGATTAAGAGAAATAAAGGGGATTTGGAAAAAGAAGAGAAAAAAAAGGAGAAAAGAAAAGATAAAAAGAAATCAAAAGAAAAGAAAAAGGAAGAGAAAAAAGATGTTGTAAGGGAAGAGAAACAAAAGAAGTCGTTTCTTGACAGGTTTAAAAGAACGATAACTGAGGAGAGGTTTGAGGAAATGTTTGAAGAACTTGAACTAATTCTTCTCCAGAATAATGTCGCTCTTGAAGCCGTTGGTTCGGTAAAGGAAAGCCTGAAGAAGGAACTTGTTGGGAAAATTGAGAAAGAAGTTAATTTGCAGGAAAGTTTGAAGCAATCAATTGAAGACCTTCTTCTTGATTCCCCCGATTTTTTGAAAGAGGTGAAAAGGATTGTTGGGGAAAAGAAAGTATGCGTTATCTTGTTCGTCGGGATTAACGGTTCAGGTAAGACGACAACTATAGCAAAAATTGCAAATCTTTTGAAGAAGAATTCTTTGTCTGTATGTTTTGCTGCAGCAGATACATTTCGTGCTGCTTCAATAGAGCAAATAGGAGAGCATGCAAAAAACCTCAATGTCCCATTAGTTAAAAAAGATTATGGGGCAGACCCAGCCTCGGTTGGCTTTGACGCTGTAGCCTTTTCTAAAAAGCGACATATTGAAGTAGTTTTAATTGATACTGCTGGGAGAATGCAAAATAAGGATACCCTGATGAGAGAGATTGAGAAAGTGTCAAGAGTAACCAACCCAGACATGAAAATCTTTGTTGGGGAGTCTATAACTGGAAATGATGTGACAAACCAGGCAAAGGCATTTGAGGATGCTGTGGGCCTAACCGGCATTATTCTGTCAAAGGCAGATGTAGATGAAAAAGGCGGGGCAGCTATTTCAGTTTCCTACGTGACAAAAAAACCAATCCTTTTTCTTGGAACTGGCCAGGGTTACGGCGACTTAAAGAAGTTTAGCAAAAAGGAATTAATCAAAAGCCTTGGACTTTGACCGCGATAACTCAGAGTTTTTTCTAATAAAGGTTATGTAGGACCATACTTCTTGGAATTATTTTTCAGAAGTTTCGTTAGCTTTTTTGGTTTTTCCTTTTTTTGACTTTTCTATTATTTTTCCGTTTTTGTCAATCTCAATTTCTCCGCTTTTTAACTTCGCCTTAAATTCTTCTTTTTTCTTTTGCATTTCTTTGTTGCTTGGGCATTTTGGGTTGAAACAAAACTTCCAGGGCGCCCTTCCTTTTCTAAGTGAGGTAACGAGTGGAAATCCGCACTCCACACATTTTTCAAGATTTCCCGACTTGTCTCTTGCAGGCTTCATAACTCCATTGGGTGGAAGGGAAAAAACGGTCTTACAATCCGGATAAGCATCGCAGGAAACGAAATAGCGGGAATATTTTTTGCCAAACAATATTCGAAGATTTCCTTTTTTGCAAGAGGGACATTTGCTCATTGTGTTGGCTTTTCGCTCTTCTGTTTCAATTTTAAGGTTTGCATCGGAAAGACTTTTCCCAATTTCTTTTAAATGTTTTAGCATTCGGGAAGCGATATCTTTTATGGATTTTTTTGCCTTGCTTAGTATTTTTTTCTTCTTTGATTCAAGCCCGCGATTGCTTACTTCTATTTTTTCTAAATCAAGACTCATCTCTCTTGTTAGGTCTTCGTCAAGGATTATCGGGGCGTATTTTTCAAGAGCTTCGACAAGTTTCATCCCAAGTTCTGTTACCTCTATGCTTTTCTCACGGATGTATCCTCTTGAATAAAGAGTTTCAACTATTTGAGCCCGTGTAGCCTTTGTTCCAAGTCCGCGCTTTTCAAGCTCTTTTACGAGAGAAGCTGCTGTAAATCTTTTTGGAGGTTTTGTTTCTTTTTCTTCTATTCTAATTTCACGAATGTCAACTGGGCCCCTGATGATTGGAATTTCTTCTTCTTTTATCTTGTGTGGGTAAACATTCATCCATTCCTTTTCAATAATTCTGGATCCGTTAGCAGAAAACTTAAGCCCCGAAACATCAACTTCAAGGTGTCTTTTTTCAATTGTCGCTTCCTTGCAGAAGCAGGCAATGAATCTTTTTACAATTAAGTCATAAAGTTTTTTTTCCGGGCCGTCAAGTTTCTTTATCTCTCCGGTTGGGTAAATTGCTGGGTGGGCCGGGTCGGTTTTTTTTCCTTCGGTAGGCTTTTTGTTTTTGGCATATTTTACAAGGGTTGTATATTTTTTTAACTTGTTTAATATTTTTTCATAGCCAATTGATTGGGGATATTTTTGGCTTGAAGTTCTTGGGTAGGAGATTAAGCCGGCAAGATAAAGCTCTTGGGCAATTCTCATGGTCTGGTGGGGGGTATAGCCAAAGTTTCTGTAAGATTCGGTCTGGAGGCTTGTTAAATCAAAGGGCGTCGGTGGAGAGATTTTTTCAGTTACAATTTTTGTAGAGGCTATTCCTTCTTTTCCTTTTAAGTGGTTGAATCTTAAAAGCTCGCTTTTTTTGAAGATGTCTTTGACATATTTTACTTCAGCTCTGTTTTTATTTCCGTCTTCAACATTTAGGAAAACCTGCCAGAAGGGCTCCGGCTTAAAAGAGGAGATTTCCCTTTCTCTTTCAACAAGGATTTTTAGGGCTGGACCCTGTACTCTGCCAATTGAAAGAATTCTAAAATTTCCGGTTGAGCTAATTGCTTTCATAAGGCCTCTTGAAAGATTAATCCCATAAAACCAGTCAAGAAAGTGGCGGGTTTCACCGGCTATAGCTGCTCCCCAGTTGAGAGTTGGCAAAAGATTTTTGAAACTTTTTTCAAGTTCTTCTTTTGTAAGTGAGGAAAATTTCATTCTCTTTGCTTCTTTTTTTCCTGCAACAAAACGGACTACGTTCCATCCAATAACTTCTCCTTCAACGTCAAAGTCAGTTGCAACAATAAAATCGTCTGATTCTTTTACAAGGTTTTTTAGGACATCAAGATATTTTTTGGTGAAGGCGCTTGCTTTTTTTCTATATGCTGGTGCCCAATCAACATCAAAATTTGGAAAAGGGCCTCTTGATGCTTTTTGTTGGATCCCAAAAAGATGCCCTACCGCACATCCAACGATGTAGCGCTTTCCGTCGCGCAAGAACTCATAGAAGGAAACATTGTCTTTTGTCGTGATTTTCTCATCAGTGGCATTGCTTAGCGCCGTTGCAATTTTTGCTGCTGCCTGTGGTTTTTCTGTAATGATTAGGGTCGCTTTTTTAGCCATTAAAAGTTATCCGAAAGACTCTTTATATTTTTATTGATAGTTGCCGGTTTAGCATTTTTGTTGAATTTAATTTTAGCAGAATAAGGGTTTTATTTTTGTTAAACTTTCTTAAAATTTTTCCAGGCAATGTCAAATAGCTGCTCAAGTGCCTGTGCAAAAAATTCTGTGTTAATCCATACTCCAACATCATAAGTTGGATGAACATCATTATCATCGAGAAGCATAAACATTATTTGTTCAGAATCAATAATCATAAACCTTGCACGAAGGTTGTCAGCATTTCTTACCTCTGCAACTTTTGAAAAGTCCTTTGCAATTTTTTTGTTTTCTGAGGTTATCTTGCACGCAATCCTTATTTTAATTCCCCTCTTTTTTGCCTTTTCAAAGCTTGGTAGGAGAACTTCAAGTTTTCTGTTTAGGCCATCTGGCGTTGTGACAAGAACAATGCTGTTTTTAGCTTCGCGAACTAACATATCAAGGTGGTTATAGATGTTTTGCCTGCCCCGGAGTGCGCCTGACAAGTCAGATGGCTCAACGTATTTTATGCCTTCTGTGAAAAGGGCTTTTAGTTCTTCTAACACTTCGTCTCCTTTAAGTGCTTCAAGTCTTTTTGACTTTTCTTTTGCAGAGATAATAAGGTTCTTTTTAACTCGCTCTATTACTTCTTCTGGCTTAAGCGCTACAAATTTAATTGGCTTTCCAAGCTTCATAACTATGAACCCTTTCTTTTCAAGAGACTCTAATATGTCGTAGGTTCTTGAACGTGGGACATCACTAATAGAAGAAAGCTCGCCAGCAGTGGAGGTTCCGCGAGAAAGGAGGGCAGTCCAGACCTTAACCTCATATAGGTTGAGGTCAAAGATCTTTCGCAGTCTACTTAAAAATTCCTCCTTGACGATCATAAATCAATTAGGATAAAAGAGTATTTAAATGTTTCTCTGTTTTTTCCGAGTTGTGAGGGGTGAAACTATGCTTGGGGGTTTTTTCTTATGAATATTTCAAATGTGCAGGATTTTATCTTGCCAGATTCATTGTATTCAAAGCCCTCTTCGGCAACATCTTTTAGGAGATTTGTTGCTCCAACTCTTTTTAAGATGAATTCTTCAAAGCCCTTTATTTTTTCAAGGACATCTCCTTTTAACAAAAGGGTAATCTTGTCAGATTTAACAAGGCCCATTTTCTTTCGTGCAGCTTGAACTTTCCTTGCAAGCTCCCGTGCGAAACCTTCTGCCTCGAGTTCTGGGGAGAGAACGGTGTCAAGCTCTACAGAAAGCTCTTCTGACTTTTCAAAAATAACCTCTTTGACATTTACTTCTGACTTTATTATCTCAATAAATTCCTCTTTGAGCTCTAAATTTGACTTAACCAAAATTTTTGGCAAAGGCCACCTTATTCCGATTTTTTTGTCATCTCTTTCCCTTAAAGCCAGTGAAACAATCTCCCTTACTGAGGACATCTTTTTTTCCAATTCTTTGTCAATTAATGAGTCGTCAGCGTTTGGCCAATCCTGCAAGTGAACAGATTCTTTTCCTGAAACATTTTGGAATATTACTTCCGAAACGTAAGGGATTATTGGGGCAGACACCTTGCTGAAGAGTTCAAGAACCTGTCTTAATGTTGCCTTGGCAGCTCCGTCCCCGTTATTAAATCGTTCGCGGGAATTACGGACATACCAGGTGGACAGGTCATCTATAAATTTCCAGATTTCTGTGCAAGACCTTATGGTATCATATGACCTCATAAAATCTCCTATGTTTTTTGTAAGGGTGTTTGCCCTTGATAAAATCCATCTGTCAAGAACATTTTTTTCTCCTTCCTCCCCGAGGTTCTTGTATTCGCTGTAAAAATTATTAACATTGTAGGCAAGCAAAATAACTTTTCTGTAAATTTCTATTAAGCCTTTTTCCGAAAAACGAAAGTTTTCAGCATTCATAACAGGAGAGCCCAAAAGATAGAATCTAAGGGCGTCAACCCCATATTTTTTTATTACGTCGGAAGGGTCAGGGAAGTTTCCAAACGACTTGGACATTTTGCGTCCGTCATCTGCTAAAATTGTTCCAGTAGTCTGGACATTTTCGAAAGGTATCTCATCAAAAAGAATTGCCGATAAAACCAGCATGTAGTAAAACCATGCCCGTGTTTGTCCAATGTACTCTGCTACATATTGCGCCGGGAAGCTTTCTTCAAATTCTTTTTTGTTTTCGAAGGGGTAATGGTATTGGGCAAAAGGCATGGAACCAGACTCAAACCAACAATCAAGAACTTCTGGAACTCTCTTGAATTTTTTTCCGTCTTTTTCAAGGATAACTTTGTCAAGGAAGTCTTTGTGCAAGTCAATTTCTTCTCCAAGGTTTTTTGCGTAAGACCTAAGCTCATTAATGCTTCCGATAACCAGAATTTCTCCGTCTTCGGATTTCCAGATTGGAATTGCCGCCGCCCAATATCTGTTACGCGAGATGTTCCAGTCAGGTGCAAGCTCTATATTTTTTTTGAATCTTCCCTCTTTTAAAAAAGAAGGATACCAATTTATCTTTTTGTTCAACTCTAAAAGCCTTTTTTTAATCTTTTGGATATTTACGAACCAGGCTGGGAGGGCTTTGTAAATAAGCTTTGTTTCGCAGCGGTAGCAGAAGGGATACTCGTGACTGACCTGCCTAACTTTTACGACAAGTCCTTTTGATTTTAAAAAGTCAACAATTTTTTCGTTGGCTTCGTGAACAAATTCTCCGGAAAAATCCTTGACTTCTTCTGTAAATCTTCCCTTTTCATCAACCGGCTGAACCATTGGCAGATTATATTTTTTGCAGACTTCAAAGTCGTCTTCTCCAAAAGCGGGGGCAGTATGAACAATGCCGGTTCCTTCTTCTGCTGTAACGAAATCAGCCAACAGAAATTTAAACGCATTTTTATCAGAAAAGTAGGGGAATATTGGCTCGTATTCGAGACCTTCAAGCTTCCTGCCACTGAGTGTTTCAATTATTTCATATTCATCTTCACTTCTAAAGAAATTCCCAATGAGTTCTCTTGCAAGAAGGTAAACGGTGCCGTCGCTTTTGTCCTTTATGTAGGCGTATTCTATATTCGGATTGACGCTTAAAGCAAGGTTTGACGGTAGCGTCCATGGAGTGGTTGTCCAAGCAAGAGCGTAGGCGTCTTTTCCCTTAAGCTTGAATTTGACAGTGACGGTAATGTCTTTTACATTACGGTATGAGTTGTCCATTGCAATTTCTGATTTTGAAAGAGGTGTTGAACATCGCGGGCAATACATTAGAATTCTTTCACCCTCGTATATGAATCCTTTTTCATAAAGTTTTTTGAATGCCCACCAGACACTCTCAATATAGCTGTTGTCCATTGTTTTGTAAGAGTTCTTAAAATCAACCCAGCGGGCAATTCTTTTAACGGTTTTTTCCCATTCAGCTGCGTAAGTTAGGACCTTGCTTCTGCAGAATTTATTGAATTCAGAAACCCCTTTCCTTTCAATTTCGTCTTTTGAGTTTATCCCAAGATCTTTTTCTGCAATTGTTTCAATGGGAAGGCCGTGGCAATCCCATCCCCAAACTCTTCTGACATATCTGCCATTCATTGTCCAAAATCTTGGGATTGCATCTTTTATAACGGAAGCAAGTATGTGTCCATAGTGGGGAAGTCCGCTTGCAAATGGTGGACCGTCATAGAAAACATATTTTTTTCCTTTCTCTGTCTTTTTCAAACTTTTTTCAAATGTCTTGTCTTTTTCCCAAAATTCTAAAATTTCTCTTTCCTTTTCATCGACATTAAATGCCATGGGAAAATTAAAAGATACTATTATTTAAATTTAGTGTTGAATAAAGGGTCTTAAAGTGGGTTAATGTCGGCAGAGCATAAGGCAGGAATGAAAAATAGGGGGCTTGTCTGCTAAGTTAAAATTAGCTTAATCTGTAAGACCATAACAACCTATTTGCCTTACATCACCAATTGCCCGCTTCCCTTCCTTTACTGAATACTGCGTAACCATTACGGGTGTTCCGTCTTCTTCAATATCCACTCTTGCAAATGTTCCGTAGTCAAATTTTATTGTAGGTTCTAATGTTCTTGGGTTCATAAGTTCGAATCTTCCAAGGTTTCCGGGGTTTACTACGATAACTTTGCTTCCATCTTCTCTTTTTATTCCTGAAATTCCCCTAACCCCATTAGGATTGTTTCCGTTTGGTCCTGCTTCGTGTATATGACCGCTTAGGACTAGTTTTAGATTGTTATTTTCTTGCATATATCTTGTAGTTGTTGGTGTTCCTACGTGCTGTCCGTTAAACATATCGTCGCAAAATCCATATGGGGGGTTGTGAATAACTGCTATTTGGGGATTGTTATCTTCTAAAAGCTTTAATAGGGAATCTTTGTCAAATAATGTAATCTCTCTAAGATTTACTAAAAGTTTAATGTGGGGCGGACCAACCCATGGCTCGTCCAAGTTTCCGCCACCACCATAGCCAACAATTCTGATGCCGTTAAAGCCTGATTTTTTATTGTGAATGTCATTTTCGCCGAAAACTCCCCCTAAATCCCCATCATAATTTCCAGGAATGACAAGGTAGGGAATTTGGGAATTTTCGAAGATATCTTGGTATCCTTTAAGCTTTCTTTGGCTTGTTTTTCTTTTCTCTGATATAAAACGGCCAATATCTCTATCAATGACAAGGCTTTCTAACGATTGGCGCTCGTAGGGCCTAAGTAAAAAGTCTCCTACGTGTATGATTGCAGAGTTTTCAAAACCTTCAGATTCTGCAAAATCTACTGCTCTTGAGGTTGCTTCTAAATCGTCGTGAGTGTCTGACATCACATAAAGGTGGCTTCCCATGCAGACCTTGATGTAACTTCGTTTTTAAACTTTTCGTTTTTACCTCTTAAAAAGGGTTATAAAGCTAAGAACTCCAGAAATTGAATTTTCTAAGCTTTCCGTCAAAGTCAAGAAAAATATTCACATTTGAGCCAAAGCCGGCGTTAAAAACCAGCGTTTTGCCAATCAGAGTCTTTCCAAAATTTTCATGCATGTGGCCGCCTATACAAAGCGGCGGCTGAAATTTTTCTACTGCTTCACGGACGATTATTGAACCAAAATGCCCCCCATTTAATGGAGACTTTGGGTTGTTTATTTTATCAAGTCGTGTATTGTAGGGAACGTTGTGTGACAAAAAAATTACTGGCTTTTTTGTTTTTCTAAATAAACTAAACACTTTTTTCTTATCTTGCTCATATTCTTTTTTCATCTTTTCCAATTTTTCTTTTGTCTCTCTTTTCCCTTCCTCTTCTTGAGGATACTCTGGTCCTGAACTTATTTCGTGACCAATAAAACAAAAACTTCCGCAATCAATTTTTTTGTGGCGTACGTTTACAATATTCTTTAATCCCTTAAAAGTTCTTTGCTATGATCTTTGTAGTAAAAAGTCCATTCTTCTTAGGGTCTTGGCGTCCAATCCCAGTTTCCCGGCACTTCATAAACGGGCACTCCGTAAGAATTTAATTTTTCTAAAATCTTTCGTCCATCTCTAATTGACTTTGAAACCATCTTACGCGCTTTTTTTCTTCCAACAATGTCGTACCAACAAATTTTTTTCTTTAATGGATTAGTCATGTTCTTCCTCATAGCTTCAAACATGTATTTTCGCGTAGCATCACTGCAAAAATCTCCGGGGGCAATTATTGCATCAAAACTCTTAAAGTAAAACCGCGGTATTTTTCCATGCAGGCCCCCCCAACAATTAAGAATTTCATTTTCTTTCAAGACCTTTTATTGTGCCGCTGACTTTTTCAATATTGATCCCCTTCAAGGCTAGGGCGGCACGGACGTCTTCAAGGCTTTTGGCAAGGCAACTTCCAACAAAAAAGCCCTTGAATTTATTTGTTTTTACACCCATGTATGCTGACTTTGCAAAACCTAAAACCCCGATGTAATCCAAAATCGCTTTTTTAATCTCGTCGTCTTTGGCTTTGACCAAAAAATAACGGCGCCTATCCCTTATGCTTGGTTTTAGTTTTAATCTTTTTGCTTTTTTTGTATCTTGATTTTTTCTTCCCATGGGATCTTAAGCGTTTTTTCTTTCTTAAATTTTTCCAGTGCACAAGACTTTCTATTAGAAGAGTAAGTAATCCAGACAAAATGATGAGTAAAGTGATTTTTTTTGCAAGATTAAAAACAATTTTTCCACTCTCGTTTGGAGGGGCTGTTTTTTTAGATGTTGAATGAACAATTTTACCGTGTATGCTCTCGTTGATTTCTTTTAAGGTAACATTTACCGAGTTATTTGAAACTGAATTTAACTTCAAAAAAAGGTCGAAAAAGTCTTTTGAGGTAAGGTTTAACCGGACAGACTCTCCTTTTTTAAGAGAGATTATTTTTTTGGTGCTGTTAATTATGAAGCTGGCGCTGTTGCCAGAGATATTCTCAATGGAAAGACTATGGTTTTCTTCTCCTAATTTGAAGGTCACTTTATCTCCTATTTGAATTGCAATTTCTATTCCACGATGAATTTTTTCCCCAAGGTATATTGTTTTTTTCTCTTTTTTCTTAGGCTCGCTTGACCCACCTTGTCCGTTAGATGAGGAATGAGAGCTGCCGCCGGATGTTTTTTTTGCTGCTGTTTTAAGACTATAGGTTCCTGAGTTGTTGCAGTTGCCCGCCCTGTCACATGAAGTTATGTTGTATGTGTAGGTTGTTTCAGGTGAAAGCCCGCTGAAGAAAAGCGAGTGGTTTAGTTCAAATTCGGATGAAGAATTGGAAAGAGCTCCACTAACAGAGGAATTTGCTAACTCATTGGTATTCCAGGAAATTGTAGCCGATGAATCTGAAACAGATGAACTAACTGAAGTTATTTTAGGAGTTCTGTTGTCGTATACCCCGGTATAATTTTCTTCTGCCCATGAGGAGTTTGAAGCATTATTGAAAACAAGACAGTTCCAATAAAAATTTCCCTCTGTTTGGAGGGTATAAGAGAAGTTTGTTGTGTTCAGTGTTCCAGAGACATTTTTTGATTTAGTGTATACTTTGCTGCTTTCATTCCAGATGTAGAGGGTTATGTTGGATAGGCTGGAGTTTTCTTCGGAGATTCCCCTGCAACTGAAGTTGATACTTTGGGAATTTGTAAATGTGTTGTTTTGTGGGCTTAAGAGAATGGTTCCAACGCCACCAACAATGAAGCTAAAATTTGAGGAGTAAAATGCAGAATTTGAAAGTGTGTCGGATGCCATGCAGTTCCACGAATAGCTCCCGTAGGAGAGGTTGCTGACATTAAATGAAGATGAGTTTTGTGTTCCCGAAATATTTTTTGAGGAGTTATAAAAAATACCGCTGGAGTTCCAGATGTAGAGAGTTATGTTAGCAAGCTGCCAGTCACTTGCATTGCAAAGGAATGTTTTGTTGGTAGAAGGACTTATTGAGTTATTTGAAGGATTTAACAATGAGATTGTCGGGGGGTCGACATCAAGGCTTAATATTGCATTGTAAGAATCTATTAGCGAGTAATTTGCTTGACTCAATGAATCATAAAGGCTTTTTCCTTTCTGTTTTAAGAGATTTCTGATAAATAAGGGGGTTTTTTTCTGTGAACTAATTCTTAGGTACTGGCTAATCAGGGCTATAGCTCCAGAAACCATGGGGGTTGCCATGGACGTGCCATTTTTTTCTGCATAACTCCCGCCAAGGTATGTGGAGTTAATCATTGTTCCCGGGGCGGCGAGAATGTCTGAGAAATTGGAGTTTCTAAATGCGTAGGAAGCGAAAGTTTTGTCTTTGTTTACGGCTGTAACCCGTGTTGTGTTCGGGAGGCAGGCAGGGCTCGATATTCCGTTAACAATTTCTGGACCTGCTCCGTTTCCTGTGGCAACGACAACTGATATATTTTTTGTAACAGCAGTGTTGATTGCACTACTTACTCCAATGGAATCGTTTAACAGACAAGCTTCTTCGGAATTAAATTGAGAGCCACCAAGACTAAGACTTATGACGGTTATGTTGTAATTAGATATCTGCGTGTCGTTTGCGCACCATTCTATTGCTTTTTTTACATCTGACTCGTAACCTGCTCCCGTTGAGTTTAGAACTTTTACAGCCACTATATTTGCTCCTTTGGCGATTCCGCTTATTCCTCCCGAGGCCGCAATAATTCCTGCAACGTGAGTTCCGTGGCCGTTATTGTCTGTTGCATTTGAGTTTTCTGCCTGTCCGCCAGGGCAACAGTAGGAGTTACTGCCTTCTATGTTTGAACAAAAACAATGTTCGGCTAAAATCTTTCCAGACAAATCGTTGTGGCTTTTATCAACTCCAGTATCTATTACACAAACGGAAACCCCGCTTCCGTTGAGCAGGTTACCTCCTGAAGAAAGGTTCCACACTTTGGTTGCGTTGATAATTCCTACCGAGTCTTGAAGAAATGCCTTAACAGGCATATCAACAGCAATAATTTCAAATCCATTTGAAACGATGTGTTCTACATTTTCAGGCAGAACTTTGGCAAAAAAGTATCCATTAGAATCTTTTTTTATTTCAAAGCTTTCTGTTGAGACAATATTTTCTTGGTTTTTGATTTTTCGAAGGACGAGTCTTCCGCCTTTCTTGACAAGCTCCTTGGCTTTCTTTGCATCCATTGCTGAGGAAAAACCAAGAATTAAAACGACTAATACCAGTAAGGCAAAGCTTTTGTGCATTAAAGAGGAAAAGCCACCAAAATTAAAAAGTTTGCGACTCATCTACAAATTCAACTGAGCTACTCCCTTGCTTTCGCACCCTTATTACATGGTCAACAAAGCCTTCAATTTTTTGTTCGTGACTTACAAGGATAATCTGTTCTGCCTTAAGCTGATCAAAAATATCTCTCATTTTGTCGATTTGCTCTGAGGCAAAACCGTCTGTTGGCTCATCAAGAATTACGACATCTTTTGTCTTTATTCTTGAAAGCATCGAGTTTAAGACTTGGTTTAGAGCCAGGCGATAAGCCAGGGCGACGGCTGTTCGCTCTCCGCCGGACAAAAATTCGTAATCAATCTCGTAATCCTGATTTGTAATGATTGGAGTAAAGTCCTCGTCAAGACGCACAGAGAGTTGTTCTGGCACGAGCATTGAGAACCACTCGCTGAAAATGTTTGAAAACTCTTCACGAAGCCGAACCATAACGTTTTTTTCTGTGAGGCTAATGACTGCGATAAATTTTTCCTGAAGCCAGTCGAGAAATGAACGGAGGGTGGCAACTTCATCCCTTATTTTTTCTTTTTTTAAAATTTCATCTTCAATTTGTTTCAGATTCTCTTTTAAAATTTCGAGCTCTTTTTCCTTGGTTGCAAAAAGGATTTCTTTTTCTCTTATTTTTTTCTCAAGCTTTTCTTTTTCCATAAGGAGAGAATCAAACTCTTTGCTGGAATCTCCGAAGGACTCTATTTTCTTCTCAAGTTCTAAAACTTTTTCTTCTAATTCTAAGATTTCATTTTCGGTCCTTTCAATTACGAAGAGGTCACTTTTCATTTTAGTTTCAGTCTGTCTTTGGTGTTCAAAGACTATTCTTTTCTTTTCAAGCTCTGCTAAATCGCTTTCGTATTCCGAAACAAGCTTTTTTTCGCGTTCAATTTCTTTTAGAATAGAGCTTTTTTCGATGATTTTTTGCTCAATTTCGCGTACAATGTCTTCAATTTCAAATTTCATTCTCTTGGAGATTCTTTCCTTGTGTTCAAGTCCAACCTCCTGAAAGCATGTCGGACAATTCTCCAGTTTTAAAATTTCTTCGCGAATTTTTTGAGGGGATTCTTTTTTTGATTCCAACGCTGAGATTTTGGATATAATCTCCAAAAGGCGAGAGTTTTTTTCTTCAAGAATTTTTTTGTGTTTTTCAAGAAGCTCTTTTACGGAGTTAAGCTTTTCCTGCGAAAAATCAACACGGTTTTCCAACTGCCGTTTCATAAGTGAAACTTCTTTTTTTAGTCTCAAGAGAAGGTCTCTTTTCCCCTGTAAAATTGCCTTGGTCTTAGAGCTTTCAAGGTTAATCTGCCTCATCTCGTCGATTTTTTCACGAAGACTTTCAATTTTGTTGTCAAGCTGTTCCATCTCTTTTTTTAAAGAGTTGAGGTCAACTTTAAGGTTATTTCTTTCACGCGCAAGGACAATTTTTTTCTCTCCTTCAATTTTTAGTTTTTCACGTAAGAGATTAAGTTCGGAAACCAAAACTTCTTTTAGCCGTATGGCTTCTTTTACCCTTTGAATAAGAATTGATGCATTCTCCTTAATTCTTTTGTACCTGTCAATTCCAAAAATCTGGCGAAGGGTGTCCAGCCGAGTTTCAGGCTTTTCTTGAATTATAGACTTCATCTCTTCTTGTGGGGTGTAGACTGTGAATTTGTAAAGTAAGTTTGATTTTTTGGCAAATTCCATAGGATAGTTAAGCAAGCGAATTATTCTTTCTTTCATTTCAGATGTGGAAAGTTCAGTACGATTGCCATTAATCGTTAGAAAGTTAGAGTCTTGGGTTATTCCGCCAGAACGGGATTTTTTTATGCTCCTTTCAATTATTATTTCATCTCCATCTATTTCAACTTCAATTTTTGCAAATGCGTGGTCGCATCCCCTTCTTAAAATTGAAGCTCCCTTTTGTCCGGGTTGAAGCCCAAACAAAGCAAATTGAAGCCCAAGGAGGATTGAAGTTTTGCCAGTCCCTATATCTCCGGAAAGAAGAACAGAGCCTTTTGGAAAACTAATTTCAAGGTCCGTATAGCTTCTGACATTTTTGAGCACAAGCTTCTTGAATTTCATAGGAGTTTGCCCACCTCAAGAGTGTTTTTTATTTCCGAGATTATTCTTTCCTCAAATGCGGCGTTTTTTTCTTCTTCGTTTTTCTCAGTTGCGAGAATATTCATCAGTGTTGGTAGGTATTTGTTGAACTCAGCAGGATTAACGGCAGAATATTCCTTTATTATTCTTTCTTCAATTTCTTTTGCACCTTCTCCTTTCTTGACACTGAATTCCTCAACACTTACAGATTTTAGTCTTGATATGTTTCTTAGAATTGCATATGCTCCTTTTTTTTGCAAGAAACTCTCAATCTCTGAGAATTTTATGTCGCCGCTTTTTCCCGATTTTAAGTTTCCGTAGAGCCTAAGCAAGACGATTTTGTCACGAAGATTTAACCGGTCAATTTTTGAGATTATCATTTCTGTTGCAGTGAGTGCGTTCTCAACCTCAATTTCGATTAGGCAGGTGTCTTTTATTGGGACCTCGATGCTTCTTGTTTTTATCTTGCCCCCCTCAATTTCAACCATTTGATAGCTTCCGCATCCAAGGTCGGATAATTCTTGAAAATTGCATGGAAAGGTCGGACCAGGATATACAAACTTGGCAGAAGCGTATTCTGTCTCAAACCTTTTGTGTATGTGGCCCATAGCATAATAATCTGCTATTGGCAACTTTTCTTTTTCAATGTATTCCATTGGGACGTTTCCTACAACATCGCGAATGGTCGTGTGTATTGCGAATATTGTTAGGGGATGGACAGATTCAAGGTAAACTTTTTTTAAGTCTTCAATTTCCATCCCGGATTTTCTTCCAGAGTAGCCGTATATTGCAATTTCCTTGTGAAAAGTAGGTTTAAGCCTTATTTTTCCACTTTCTTCGTGAGTGGCTTTTTCAATATTTTGACAAAAACCGGCTTTTTCCAATACATCAAGGAAGGTCTTTCCCGAAGCGGAAAAATCATGACTTCCTGCAATAAGATAAACGGGAATTCCGGCATCTTTTATTTTTTTAAAAACTGCAAACGACTCTTTCAAAATTTCAATTGGAGGATAAGCAGAATCAAATAAATCTCCGGCTATCAAAATAAAGTCAGGCATTTCTTTAATGCATTGGTCAATTACCCTTTTAAAGGAAAGGAGGTTCAACTCTTGAAGTTGGGGTTGCCTCCAGCTTCCAAGATGACAATCAGCAATATGTGCAAATTTTACCATAAAATCAGACCTAAGAAAAGTACATTTTCTTTCTATATAAAGATAATTGTGCTTTCGTGCAAGGGTTTATAGCAATGTTCTGGCTGGTTTGGTTATTGGAACAGCTGGTTTAAAGGGGGGTGCCGGCAGTATCAGGCAAGGCTGGGCTTGACAGTGCCTGACAATTACAGGGTTGATAATTTATGCGAAATTAGGTTATTTGCAGGTATTAAGAAAAATAAGGGGAAAAATAATGAAGAAGATTTATAAGTAATTTGATTTAATTTTTTTTATGGCGACTAAACAATTTTTTGCTAAATCTTTTGAAGATGACTTTATACTTAAAACTGTAAGGGGGAATAGAAAGGAAAATTTTCAATCAATTCACGATGTGTTGAAAACCAATACCCTAAAATTAAACACAAAAAGCTTTGGAAGAAAGAGAAGGCTTTCCTGTTCTTTTTTGCACAAAAATTATCTGAAAACATACCGCTCTCAGGGGCTTATCTTTCAAACAAATCAGAAGCCAGATTATGTTTATCCCTTTGATTTAGTCCTATTGTCTGATGCGAAAAAAATAATAGTTCAATAC
>RFLO01000016.1 GCA_003693875.1 Candidatus Pacearchaeota archaeon
AATTTGAATTTGATGAAAGAAAAGAAAATTTCTTTTAAGGAGTTTGAAAAAAACATTGGAGAGTTTGAAGGAAATGGTTTTACAACAATTGTTGTTTCCGAGAATGGAAAGGCGATTGGGATTATTGGAATTGCAGACTCTTTGAAAGAGGATTCAAAAGAGGCAATTGCGCAGTTGAATGAAGATGGCTACAAAACTGTTATGCTTACTGGCGATAATGAGACAACTGCGAGGGCAATTGCGAGAGAAGTTGGAATAAAGGAGGTTATTGCAAATGTTCTTCCGGGAGAGAAGTCAGAGAAGGTTGCGCAGCTTCAGAGTCAAGGAATGGTTGCTTTTGTTGGCGACGGCATTAATGATGCTCCAGCTTTGAAGCAGGCAAATGTCGGCATTGCAATTGGCTCTGGGACAGATATTGCAATAGAAGCAGGAGACATTGTTTTGGCTCGCGGAAGTTTGACAGGAGTTGTGCAAGCAATAAGGTTGAGCAAGGCAACTTTCAAAAAGATAAAGCAAAACTTGTTTTGGGCCTTTGCTTACAACATTGTTGCGATACCTTTGGCAGTGATTGGAGTTTTGCATCCGGTTATTGCAGAAATTGCAATGGCGTTGTCGTCAATAACAGTTGTGAGCAATGCGAATTTGTTGAGGAGGGTTGAGATTTAGAATTTGAAATTAAGTGAAGTTATTGTTGGGTTTGTTGATGTGTTTCAATTCTTCTATTTTCTTTAAGATTCAATTTTCTAATTCTTTTAATAAAGACTCTATGCTGCTTTCCCCAATCTTTCTCGCTTCTTGTTCCAGCACGCCCCTCATTGATTCCGGTATAATTATGTGAGGGTTACTTGGAGTTAACTCATAATAGCGAGGGTCTTCAGGATGTGGCGCGCTGAACTTTCGGGCATCTCTAAGAATTGATTTAGAAATTGTTTGTTTCATTTCTACATGGCCTTTCTCTCGTCCTATTTGGTAGCTTTTGTAAGACGCCCCTAGTGCGCCAGCAAGAGCAACTGCTCCAATAGCTAATGCTGCAATTATGTTGTATGCTCTCTTGTAGTTTTCATCGGTTGTCATACTATAACCACTTTTTAGTAGTATTTAAATCTTTCGGTTTTGTAAAAGAGAGGGTTTAGAATTTAACTTTTTTATCTTTATATCCAATCTCCTTCTCCAAAATTCCTATCTAATTTTTCTAAAAATTCAAGAGGCACTGCAGTGATTGAACCTACATTTATGACTTTTCCCTCAAGCAACACTCTTTCTCGGTAGTACTCTCTATCCCTTAATTCCAAAGCGTGGATTGTATCACTTCGTTGGCATCCGGCATACAAAACCTCCCTGCCTTGCTCATTTACAGAATGAATGGACGCAATGATAAAAGGAGGCTCTGCTGTTGGCAGCACCCCTACTATCCTTTGAGTTTGACCATCAAAGGCGTAAACTTCTCTACTTCTCCAGCAGCTCCAATGATTTCTCCAGCTGCCAAAATAAAGCATCTTCCCATCAATTGAAATGTCCAGACCCTCAACCCACTCTCCGCATGTGGCAATCCTTTCATTTTTCGCTGTGTCAACCAAGCATCTTCGCGTGAACCCTTCAACATGATATAATCTTCCATTTAATGTTCTTACTTCATATGGTACAATTAAATTGTCATGCCAAACCTTTCCTTCGTGGTCTGCTATTTTTCCTTGGCCGGACAAACACACTAAAACATCGTCTCCCTCTCTCCATATTCCCCACGGCGCCGCTCCTTTTTCATATCTTCTAATTTCTTTTACTTTTTCCCCATCTGTTGCCATGAGCGCATTTGGCAATTGCGTGAAGTAAAGTCGTGAAGTTGGTGGGTCGTAGAATGTTACATTTGCCCTAATTGAAATTTCCCTCATTGAATTGCCGTCAGGAGTTATATAAAGCGGCTGGTTTGGACCACTCCATAGCTGACATACCAATCCATAATCCTCTCCCAAGCCTTGATAAACTGGCTTAAGCGGGTGGTGTTGCACAACTTCGCCATTTTCCAATGCACTTTCAATTGCCATATTACAATCGTTTCGTAGCGGTATTTAAGTTTTTGTGTGCTGCTGGAAAGTTGAGAGGGTTTAGGAATTTAAAAAATGTTTCTGAAATGTGAACAAAAAGTTTATAAATTAGAAACTTGTGGTTTATGTATTATGAACATTAGTAGCATTTTATCAACAAAGGAAAGGATAAGAATTTTAGAAAGTGTTCTGTTTAGAGAAGACGGATTTGGAGTTAATGAAATTGCTAAACAATTAAAATTAAGCAAGGCTCTTGTTTCAAAATATTTCGACATTTTAATTAAAGGGAAAATATTGGTAAGAATGAAGAAGAAATTTTATGTTTCCGGTAATGTTCGTGCTAAAAGTTTGAAAATCTTGTTAAATCTGCAGAAATTTGAACCTAGAATTTTCAAAAAATACAAATTTGTTAAAAGTGCGGGTGTTTATGGGAGTTGTGCTAAGGGAACTAATACAGAAAACTCTGATGTTGATTTGTGGGTGAAGGTTGATAAACTCAGGGAAAAAGAAATTGTGAGACTTGGTTTGGATTTGAGGAGAAAAATTAGCAATATAAAAATTCTTTTTCTCGATGACGAAAAAATAATGGCAATAAAAAAAGACGATCCTATATTTTATTACTCTTTGTATTTCGGATCTATAATAATTTACGGTGGAGAGGATGAAATTTGATGTAAAAAGATTGGTTGAATTGGGATTGTTAAGGAAAATACCTGTATCAAGAGAGAAAGCTCAGGATAGTATAAAAACTGCTGAATCGTGGTTAAGCGAAGGGAAAAAGAATTTGAGAAGCAAGGCTTTTAGGTCATGCTTGCTTTCAAGTTATTTAGCAATGTTTCATTCTGGAAGGGCTGTTTTGTTTGTAAACGGCTACAGAGAAAAGTCTCATTTTGCGGTTGCGAGGTTTCTTGAAGATTTTTATGTAAGAAAAAATTTGCTTGAGAAGAAATGGGTAGAAATTCTTGACTATTATAGAGAAACTAGACATGATGATCAATATGGCACTTCTTTTATAGCTACAGAGCAAGAAGCTAAAAACGCATTGAGGTCGGCGCAAGAATTTGTTGAAAGAATAAAGGCATTGCTAGACAGTTATTAAATTATTTACACAATTGCAAATTAGATTAACATAATCTTATTTAATACATATTTTGTAAAAGAGAGGGTTTAGAATTTTTAAGAAATGTTTCTGAAATGTGAACAAAAAGTTTACAGAGGTTTTGTTTTGGGTGTTGGCTTTTGGTTAATGCATATTACTCATTATGCTGGCTTGTTTTGGCTTTACGCGACAGCGTTTATTTCAGGAGTTTCTATAGTTTGGCTTTTCATTTATAGCATTAAAACAATTAAAGAGAACGAGAAATTTTTAGGAGAGGTATATTTACTCACAAGCCTTGCAATGATTTTGTCTTATCTTGGGAATATTGTTTACGTGATTTTTATGGGTAGGTTCCCATAATCCTAGGAATACTTTGATGGGAGTGCTTGTTTTGGTTTTGCGTGAGGCAATGTTTAGAATGACTATTAAAAATGGAGAAAGTTGTGAACGTAATACGCTCCAAGCGAACATTGCTGACTAAGTGCGTAACTAACAGCCAAGCCATTTTCAAAGCGCTTTCTTGTTCTTTCAAAACCTACAAGCGTTGCTCTAAAACCACATTGTATCTTGCCAAGTGTTACTACCGAAAAGTTTATAAATAAATGGGCGCCCGTTTTGTAGCAATAAACTCAAAATGAAGCTCAGAACATACAAAAACAGCACAGAATTGGGAAGCTTGCATGGCAAGCCCATTTACATGAGTGATTTGACAGAGGCTTGCCTAGTTGGAAGGCTAAACTTGTTTTTACTGGGCGACACAGGATGCGGAAAAACCCAATTAGCTCGAGATGTAATGGATTATTTTCCTGACAATTTGTATTTTCTCGGCAGACCAGATATGACAACAAGAGATGTGTTTTACCAGCTTAACCCAAAGTTTTTGACTGCTCTTCAGGAGGGCAAACCTCTAGATGGTGTTGAAATGAAAGAGCTTCGGGAAGAAATTGGCAGAAGATTAATAGTTGTTGACGAGCTTCCAAACTGCCCTGCAGCTGTTAGAAGTCAGTTGTTCAATTTATTTGATGGCTATGTCGAAATTGACGGCAAACACTATCCATTAGGGCGAGGAGATTACAGCGTTGGGATTGGAATGGGCAACATCGGGCAGGAGTTTACAGAATCGTGGAACGATTTAGGAAGGGCTTTGAGAGACAGAATGCATGTAACAATAGACCTTGACTATTTCCATCCAAATGGAAGAGACTTGTTAGAAATTTTGGCAGGCAACACAGACCCAAGGGTTGACTTTACAAGCCATCAGGATAGGGAAAAATTTGGGAACAACATAGTTGAGAGCTATCAGAGAATCAGAGAGCAACCAATTTCACTGGAAAAAGCTATTATTAGCGGATATTTGACTCTTGGTTTGGATTATTGCGTGGCGGGAGGTATGCCGAGGAGCAAGAGGCAAATGAAATCTGCTTGGCCAAATGCAGTTGACAACCACGGAAAAGGAAGCGACGAAGCATTAATAAAACCAGTTTCCACAAGAACTGCAAAAAGCATTATTAGATTGTCTGACTCTCTTGATTATATCTTAAGACAGAGAGGCGTGCCTGAAGAAACCGTGCAACAAGGGCAGTTTGACTCAATGATGTTTGCATTTAGAATGATTGCTCCTTACTCTGGAATTTTAAATCCTGCTGCTGTTCAAAACTTTTATGATGGTGATAATTATGCTGCCACAGATGCTGTAATTCAGACAACAAGAGCCCAGTTTGAAGAAAAAAAGCAAGCGATAGGGGCTGCAATTGCCATGATGAAAGAAGGAAAAATATATGATAGGATTATGAGGCAGTTTGATGGAAGATGGGCATTTATGCATGAGCTAGTGAGAGGGCTAAAAGGATATGCTGAAAAGCAGCCAATACACCAAAAAGAAAAAGGATGGAAAGATAAAACTAATTAAAGGAGAAAAATAAAATGAGCCAAGAAAAAAGAAAACCAACAATTGAATTGCCCGACACTTTCATGGGTGTAAACACAAAAAAAGCGTTAGAAAAAATTTTAGCTGAAACCAGCGCACCTGATAAACCGCAGGCTCATGTTTCACAACCAGGACTTCATTCGCTTAAGCCAGTTTATCAAGGCTTGGGAGAGGATTATGGGTTGGTTTTTAGGGAGGCAGGAAGAAATATACCATTTTACATAACTCGCGATGGTCGTTCAAGGAGAGAAACTTCAATTAGTGTAAATAAGATACTCTGCGACCCAACAACTTCACGACTTTACTTCACGCAATCGCCAAATGCGCTCATGGCAACAGATGGGGAAAAAGTAGAAGAAATTAGAAAATATGGTGTTAAGAACGGAAAAGAGGCAGAGCCATGGGGAATATGGAGAGAGGGAGACGATGTTTTAGTGTGTTTGCTGGAGCAGGGAAAAATAGCAGACCACGAAGGAAAGGTTTTGCATGACAATTTAGAAGAACCTCTTGCAGCAATAACCTTTAATGGAAGATTATATCATGCTGAAAATTGGGGAAGATGCTTGGTTGACACTGCGAAAAATGAAAGCGTTGCTAAATGCGGAAAGTGGGCTGAAGGATTAGACATTTCAATAGACGGAAAAAGGCTTTACTTTGGCGGTTTCGATAAAAAAGTTTATTCCTATGATGGACAATCTCAAAGGCAAGTAGCAGACCTTCCATTTTCTATTTGGTCTATCCATGCTGTGAATGAGCAAGGCAGAGAGGTTTTGTATGTTGGAGGTTATGAAAGTCGTGGAATTACTAGGCTAGAATTAGACAACGATGAAGTCACAGACAAAAGCGTGTTACTTGAGGGAAAAATCGAAAATGTGGCTTCTATCGCCGCAGTGCCACTTGACTTTTTGGAAAAATTAGATAGAAATTTTGGAGTGGGAGAATGGGAATAAAAAGTGAGAGAATAAAATGAGCCAAGAAAAAAGAAAACCAACAATTGAATTGCCAGACACTTTCATGG
>RFLO01000017.1 GCA_003693875.1 Candidatus Pacearchaeota archaeon
ACCAAGCTACCTGGGTCATACGGCGGACAGCATAAGCGTTAATATCCCGGGAAAAGGTTCCATGACCTTACAGGAGGCAGTTAACAGCCATAATATTCTTTTAGACACCGATAGAATTTTTAAGATAGTCACAGAAGACATTAAAACAACAAATTCAAACAAGATAAAAATAAACCTCACAGATTTCAAATTTTTTGACTGGAGTCCCAGCACTCCAAAATCCTACATCCTTAAAATCGGACCTTATACTGACACTCCGTACCCTGGAGCTCGCGGATGCTACGACATAAGCGCCATAGGTTTTGTAACACTTCCTGCAGACACAAACGATAATTCATACATTCTCAGAAAAAATTTTCCAGTAAGCTCGTCAAGCCACTCATGCGGACCCAATGTTAATTTCACCTTCATAGGTGGCTGGAACCACATTAAGCCCTATGTTGAAGTAACCCTTCCAAGATATACCAAAAATCAAATCCAAATTCCCTTTAAAGTCTGGGCGATAAGCTAAGCCAAAAACTCTTCATTAATCCTTTTCTCCTCTTGATACTCCCTTATCCCTCTTGAAATCATTTCGGCAATTTCTTCAACATCGCGACTAAAAGTCTCCAAGTTTCCCTTCGAATCAATAAAGGCTCTCATTAAGCGTTCTTCTATTTTGCTTCGGCTATCTCCTTTAATTGATTCATCAAGGCCAAGATTGAAAAGAATTATTGGAAGCTCTCCTATTACAAGCCCAACACAACACATCTTATTGATTATTAGGTCAACAACATATTCCTCCATTGTGTCTTTTGTAGCAAGCGAATAAATGAACATGTCTTGTTTTTGACCTATGCGGTCAATTCTTCCAATCCTTTGCTCAACTGCCATCGGATTCCAGGGCAAATCGTAGTTTATAAGATTCCTGCAAAATTGAAAGTTTAATCCCTCTGCCCCGGTATCCGTTGAAATCAAAATATCCGCAAAATCTCTGAAATCATTTATCCTGCTTGACTTCTCTTCTCTGGAAAGCCCACCAACGAATTCCACAATTCTTAGATTCAAGTGACTCAACTTCTCTTTTATGTACATCAATGTCGCGGGGTGGCGAGTATAAATTATTGCCTTCTCGTCTCCGCGCTTTTTTATCTCCTCAATTATTGATATTAGCTTTTCTATTTTCGAGTCTTTCTTTGCTAACTCATAATCCTTTATTATTCCTTCAGCAAGATTTCTTGTCCTTGAATGGTATATTGGACTTTGTTTTATTCTCTTAAGACTCTCTATTGCCGACCGCGAACTGCTTGTAATCTTCGGCAAAATGGAAAAAAGGCTCAGGTGAGCATCAATTTTTCTACCACGAGAGTCAAGAAGGCCTTCTTTCAAAAGATAGACTATGTTCTCATAGATTACCTTTTCTTCCTTTGTCATCTCAACGGAAATTATTCTGGGAATTCTTCTCTTATACTCAATTCCAGTCTCTTTTCGCTTCCTCCGAATCATAATCTCATTAAGTTTTTGTTTTAACTCTCCCGCATTCAAGGGGTGCCTTTTATTCCCTCGCAAAAGAAACCTCTTCTTAAATTCCCTTAATGTTCCCAAATGTCCTCTTTTAAGAATATTTAAGAGATTATAAAGTTCTATAAGGTCATTTTGGAAAGGAGTGGCTGTCAAAAGCAAAAATCTTTTTTTCTGTAGCCTGTCAACAAACCGCCACCTAAGGGTGCCCCTTTCTTTCAGCTTATGGGCTTCATCAACTACAACAAGGTCCCAGGAAATTTTATGGGCCTCCCTGTGTTTGAAAAAACTGCTGCCCCTATCAAGATTCTTTACGCGGTCTATTGATGCAATAAGAAAATCTGATTTTTTCCATTCCTCCGGAGACTCAACTACATTGAAATCAATCTCAAACTTTGATTTCATCTCAAAAACCCATTGGTTGACAAGGGATGGCGGAACTAAAACCAAAACTTTTCTCAGAAACCCCCGTATTATGCCCTCTTTTATAACTAATCCAGCAGTTATAGTTTTTCCAAGACCCACCTCATCAGCAAGAATCGCCGTCGCATTATGGTCACGCAAAAGTCTTAAGGCACCTTCCTTCTGGTGAGGCAGATGATAGTCCAGGTTTTTTTTTACAATATCCCACGAAATGAGCCTGTCAATTCTTTGCTCATTGTTTAGCTCTTCAACGCCAAGTTTCAGGCGAAACAACTTTTCGGAACTAAAACTTTTTTTCTTCGCTCTGTCAAGAACAAAATCGCTATGAAAGTTTTCATTTATGATTATCTCAACCATACAAATTCTTGACAGCCTGATTTAAAAAAATAAGGGTGCCACAGATAAGATTTAAAAAGGAAATGCTTTTTAACTTCTATGGCCCCGTAGGCTAATGGTAGACCATCTCGCTTACACCGAGAATGCCCAAGTTCGATTCTTGGCGGGGCCATTACCTGAATTCTTCTCTTAAAAACCTTAAATGAAAAGCCAGAATAAGAAAAATGGAAACAAAAAAGTTAGTTGCTCCAAAAAAAGGAAGCTTTATCAAGGGCTCTCCACAATTTCGAACCGTTGATGAAGAAACGCATCCAGAAGCCTTTATGACATCTTGCCCATCCTTGTTATCAAAACCGCCTGCAGTAGCTGAAACCTTCGCCTGCCAACTTATCTTCTGCTTTCCAGATACGCAACCCTCCGCATTAATCACTTTTTGACATTCAAAAGATTTTGGATTCTCCCCCTTCTTGTATATCTCCTCAGAAACATTATAACTTAAAACGCAGCGATTGCCCGTCCATTTACACTCACACTTTCTTCTCGGAGAAAAAAACCCTATTTTTTTGTTCGAATAAGCAGCATCAAATACCGTGCCGCAAACCTCCGACCCGATACCTGCCGTGCCAAGATTCCACAAGTCAGCTTCACAAGATTTTTTCGTTGTATAAAAACTGCAACTGAAATCCCTCTGAGCGCTAACGCATTTGTTTTTTGAAGAAACCCAGTAGCAATTATTGCTTTTACAGCTGGAATAATCCTTAAAGCTTGAACAGCTATTAACCCTTTTCTTGCAGAAAAAACTCTTGCTATCACAAACATATCCTGCTGGACAGCACACTGTCGAAGGCACAAAAGACTTCCCAAAAGAACATGCAAACTTATCCGATATCGTATCTTTTAGCTCTCCGTTCATGTCGCAAAAATACCTGCCATCTGCCGAACAAGTCCCAAGATTTAAGCTCTCCGCTCCGATTTTGCACCCTTCAACATAGAACCCTGAAATAGCTTTACCTCCAATAACCAGTGGCAACATGGAAAGGACAATAAACAGACTCACCCACCTCATAAAACCAGAACAATTAGAAAGTTTATAAAGATTTCCAAAACTACCTTAGCTTCTCCTTCAAACTTAATGCCTCCCTTGCACGCAGTATCGCTTCACAGATTTTTATGTTTGCAGGACACTTGTCCTCGCAAGCACGGCAAAGAGTGCACTTAAAAACAATCTTATCAAGAATTTTGTTGCTTAAAAGAATTGCATGCCCCCGGGGAGATACAGATTCGTCAAGAAGAACCTTGAACACCGGACAAAGAGATTTGCACATTCCACAACGAGTGCAGCTCTCAAATGTAGATGAAGCTTCTTCTATTAAATTTTCTATTTCAAGCCTAATCTTCTCCGTATCAACCATCTAAAATCTTCCCCGGATTAAATTTCCTTGAAGGATTTTTCCTTTTTAACACATTCTCAAAAATTTTTCTGTCAAGATGCCCAACAAAAGCCTTCTTTAAAATTCCTATGCCAAAAGCGCCAACAGCTAATCCTCCAAGTCTTTCAACCGAACGCAAAAAGTGAGGGATATTCTTTTCATTTTTTGAATCAAAACAAGGATGAAGAACTCCAAAAGATATGGGCCCAAAAACTGGAATATCCATTGCGTCAATAAGCTTCATCACCTTGATGAATGAGTTTAAATGAATCTTAAAATCCTCTATTCTCGGAAAGCCTCCAAGCAAAACTGCTGAATAAGTTTTGTCAATCAAAGCCATTGCTCTGGAATACTCCCTTCCCTCCATCTTACCGCGACCATCTTCAAACTCAACAATTAAATGGTGCTCTAATGGCAGCCCCAAAAAAGAAGAGCATTTAGCATTAAAAAACCAAACCATTGAAACAGAACTCTCTCTTTTGAAGTTTATAACTACTCTAAGCAAGTTTTCAAGATTGTCAAACCTCAAAATTGAGGCTTTTCTATTTGGTTTTTCTATTAACTTTATGCAGGCACGAACAATCACTCCGGTTGTCCCCTCCATTCCGCAAAAATCACTAATCTCAGTTATTCCTTTCCTTAAAATTTCCCCATTAGAATCTACAACATCAATCCAGCGAACCCAGTTTGAAGTGCGCCCATATTTTGAAGCCCGAATTCCTGTTGCATTTGTCGCAATCATCCCCCCAATAGTGCATACCTCGCGACTTGGCAAATCCACTGGAAATTCAAGATTATTTTTTGATGCACAAAAGTTAATATCTGACAATACTGCTCCAGCCCCAACTTCTGCAACCTGCCTTCGCTCATCCACTAAAATGGAATTTATACGGGATAAATCAATTGTCACTTCTCCCCCAAGAGGAACTATTCCGCCAGAAAACCCGCTGCCGCCCCCGCGTGGAATTATCTTTTCATAAGAAATAACCGCTTCCTGAACCTCAAAAACATTTCGGGGAAGCACAACTTTGTGTGGGGTCTTGCAAAAACCGGAGGCATCTCCCCCAAATGCTTTTAGAAATTTCTTTGAAACACTATCCATCCTCAAGACAGGCAAGCAAAAGTCGCGGAAACGAAACAGCATCTATTCCCGCATCAAGAAAATTTAATTTGCAAAGATTGCAGGGAGTTACAATTTTAGTCCCTTTGTCTAGCTCGCTTGCACGATTCAATGCCATTTTTGACGCAAGTCTTGGAAATTTCTCATAGCATCCTCCAGCCGCCCCGCAACAAAGAGAATCGCGACGATTCCGACGAAACTCAACCACCTCTACACCGACTGCTTTAAGTGCCTCTCGCGGCTCATTCATAATCCCGCACCTTCTTGCCAAAAAACAGGGGTCGTGATAAGCATATTTTAGATTCTTCTTGATAGGCTTTTCCTTAATTGAATTTGCAATCGTGCAACAAACATGTTCTGTTTTTATGTTCCAGTCCTTGAATTGCTTCGGATAAACTTCCGAAAACATAAAATAACAAAATGCAGATTCAACTATGAGTTTTGAAATGGAAAGCTCTTTTAGTTTTTCATAGGTCTTTTTCATAACACTTTTCAATTCTTTTCTCTTCCCAAGCCACCACTCAGTATGGCCGCACGAAATATCTTCGAGAAGATTAAACCGCACCCCCAAAACTTTCAAAACTTGAAGATATTCCCAGCTGTCTTTTGAAGAATTTGATATTGGTCCACAATCTGGAAAGTAAAAAACCTTTTTTCCGAGCCCAAAAACGCCCATATTCAACATCCTAAAAAGTTGTATTTAAAATTAATTATAATGAAGTTAAAATTAGTTAACAAAGTTTACAAATCTTTTTAAACCATTATTTCGTTTCTTCAAAATCTAAATGAGGAGGAAGAATGGAAGAAAAACTTTTTATTGGAAAAAAAGCCCCGGATTTTACAGCTGAGGCTTATGTAAACGATGACACAAAAAAGATTTCGCTTAGCGATTATAAGGGGAAGTGGGTTGTCCTTTTCTTCTACCCTGCAGACTTTACTTTTATCTGTCCAACTGAACTAAGCGAGCTTGCCGATAAATACGACAAGATTAAAGAAGTTGGAGCAGAAGTTCTAAGCATTTCAACAGATACTGTTTTTGTCCACAAGGCATGGCACGACCACTCCGATTCTATTAAAAAAATTAAGTTTCCAATGGTAGCAGACCCGACTGGAAAAATTTGTAAAGCCTATGGAACCTATATAGAAGAAGAAGGCTTATCACTAAGAGGGACATTTATCATTGACCCCGAGGGAGTTCTTAGAGCCTTGGAAATACATGACAATTCAATAGGGAGAAATGCAGATGAACTTATAAGAAAATTGCATGCAGCAAAATTTGTCTACGAACATGGTTCAGAAGTTTGCCCGGCAAGCTGGGAGCCCGGAAAAGAGACCTTAAAACCTGGACTCGATCTTGTTGGAAAAATTTAGAACCTTCTTGGATGTATCATTCGTGGAGGCGGCATCTTGAATCCTGTCTCCATATAGTTTTTTTCCGCCTTTTTGTTTCTCAAACGGCTTCTTATTTTTTCTATTGGAATTATTTCTGGTAGTCCCACCCTTTCACCCCTTGATTTTTTAAGAGCATAAGCTATCTTCTCACTGGACCAGCCAAACTTGCTAAGCTCACGTGAAATTTGCTTATCACTCATACCCCTCGCACGAGCATTTGAAATGAACATAAGAAGATTGTATAATTGCGGACGTTCTGGAAAAAGGTGAGACTCATAATTTTTCTTATACCATTCCTGAAGGAAAGTGTAGATTACAAGAGCCACAAGGATTACCATAAAAAGATAAACAACAGCCATTTTCGTTGGCTTGCAATCACTTCTACAATTAGAGGGCGTTTCACCTTTCTCACAAACTCCATTAAAGTTACAGCTTTTATCAATTGAAGACCCAAGAATTATGGACCTAATGTCCGGAGAAGCAAAGAAACTAACCTCGCTTTCTTCAGTATAGAACCTTATGCGCATATCCGAATCTTTAAGTTTTATAAGGGAATATTCTCCTGAAGCTGTTGGCTTTTGGTTTTCGAATACCAAATTCCCAGGAGGAGCCGAAATTACAAGGAAAGCATCATCATCTGAAAACTTTGATATGATGATATCGTAAAGAGTAAATGTTGTTACCTTCTTGTCTGGGAAGGTCGCAATAAATTTTGTTGAATAAGCTGAAATCTCCGTGTTGCTCTGCTGCCAACGAGAGATAGCTTCTGCATAGTCAGAAGTTGTTGAAGATTTAACCGGAAGTTTTGCAAACTTAAGAAGGGGAACCGCGTTAATTTCAGCCGAGGAATATGCAGGAATTGCTTTTTCTTTTTCCTGAATTAAAGAATCTGGAACCTGAAAGGCATAAAGCTCCTTTACTAAGGGGACCATCTTTTTCTTATCAGTATTATTCGCCCGTTTCTTAAAGGAAGCTAATCTGGAAACATAAAAAGAATAATTAATCTTGTTTTTTATTGCTTCTTTTACAAATTTGTCAAGTTTTTCAAGAGCTGAGCTAAACTTTGAGAACGATTCTTTTTTCCTCTCAAGTGTCTTATTTACTGCTTCTGCTGGGCTTGCTGCACGAATATTTGTGGTATACCTTGCAATTTCTTTCCCATTATCTAGTATACTTGCCCTTACTCTTTTTACACCGATATTTTCAAAAGTATACTCTGCCGAACTTTCCTGAGACTTCAAAGAGTGGTTGTCTATTACCCATTTGAAAGTATTTGACTTCCGAAGATTTTCTGTTCTTGCAAAAAGTCTTACAGGAATGCCTGCAGGAACAATCTTCGGATAGATTTCGATAATCTTTGGCAACTCCTCAATACTAACATAAATTGTAGCAATTTTCTTGCCTGCAATATAAAGATAATATTTTCCGCTTTCACTAATCCTTAATTTCAGTTTACTCAAATCAATTGTTCCATTAAAGTCAAGAGTTGCTTTATTTGGAACTAAGTAATAAAGATTTTCTTCTACAAAATCCCCTTTCTTGTTGGAGCCTTGTAGATTTAAATTAATGCTTAGGTTCTGTTTAATGCCCTCTACAATTATTGGAAGAATACATCCGCTTGAACAGTCGCCCCCATATTCTTTTTTAAGAAAACTTTTCGCCGCCTGAAGTATATTTTGTAGATAACTGCTCAGGTTTATTGCACTGGCATCTTTAAATTTTGCCCTCCAAAACTTTATACCAAAATCCCCTCCATATTTTGCAACTTTCGAAGATACCTGAATAACTCGACCGCAGCTTCCAGGACTTTTATAAAGAAAGTATTTGGTCGAACTTCCCCTCACACATAAAAGATAACTTGCTTCAGGATCAATATTGGTCAAATTAATCTCACATCCACGACTTTCACTTGGGTTATAAACACAAGCGCCAATTCTTCTCCCATTTGGTGAATTAATTGACATCTCCAAAGCTTTATTGTCCACCCCATAAACTTCTGCCGACAAGAATATCCTCCCAGTTTTCCCAACAACAACCTCATTGCAATAACGAGAGCTTAACAGGGGAGGCCCTTTCTCCTTCTCATTTTTATTAAAGCAGCTGATATCAACACCCCCATAAGAGCTTGATGGCTCAAGAAAATCATATACATAACCAAAAAAGTTTATTGACAAAGGCGGAACATCTGATTCCTTAAAATCGCTTGAAACAGATAAATCAAGATCATTTAGGCTAACATCTTCTCCACTAAGTAAAACCCCCACAAATTTCCCTCCGTCGATTTTTATCGTAGAACCTACCTTACTTCCCTTGCTGTATCTCTGTTTACAAGACCGAGGATTGCAAGAATATCTCAAACCAAGCGATTCAAGGCTGTCCTTGATATTCTTCTCGGTAGTCGCTGGCCCCTTTAAGATAATTTTATCCTGTAAATCCACATTGGAAAGCTCCAAGCTTACCTTACCCTCGAGGTATCCCGTAGATGTGTAATTGTCTTTTATGCTCTTGCTATAAACTTTAACAGATGCGGAAGCAAAACTCAAAAAAAACATCACAAAAAGAACTGCAAGCCCCTTTTTCATAAGTTTTTATGGCTTTTCTGGTTTAAAATCTTTTGCATGTGGGGGAAGGGATTCGAACCCTCGCAGGCAAAAGCCACAGGATCTTAAGTCCTGCCCGTTTGGCCGCTCCGGCACCCCCACACAAAAAAAAGAAAAAGACAGGTTATAAAAATCTTATTAATAAAGTATACAAATCTTTATAAGAAAAAATAGAATCAAAGTAAAATGCCCCACACCAATAGCCAAGGACCTCACTTTAGATATTCTGTTTTTGAAAGCCAGACCCTCATTAGGTTCACAGAAGGGAGTAATACAAGAGGCTATACGGAAAGAACAATGCTAAGGGCAGTTCCACGTTTTGAATTTAGCAAATCTGAAAAATTAGAAGACTACGTCAGAAAAGTTGTTGAAGGCTCATTCAAAGGTTCTTTTTATGACCGTGCAAGGGATCTTTCACAAGGAATAGTTTTGCTTTCAAAAAAAATAGCAGAAGAAAGTGACATAAAATCTCCAATCGTTCTCATAGAAATAGATTTCAGAAATGTTCCTGCTTCAAGAGTTGTTTCAAAGAATTCCTTTGAGTCGGCTTACGGCTTCACTCCAGAATCAAGAGAAAACTATTGGAGATTGCGCATTGAATCCATACATAACTACCCCCTTGACCAAAGCCGCCAATGGGATTTTATAAAAAAACTTGGAGAAGAGGTCTCAAGAATAGGAGCCTTTGACAACCAATACGTATTGCCAACAGATATTGAATAAGGTCAAACATTGCATTAATTCGGGCACGCAATTCGGAGGCATTCTCACGTATGTCAACAAAATTAACCTCTTATTTTCCAAGATAAAGCCAATACAGGTTTTCTTAACCTCATACATTCTCACTTATCCTTACCAAAAGGTTAAAAAGGCACTATGACTAACAATGAGAAGAATATGAAAAAGAAAAAGAGAAAAAATAAAACTTCGCTTCAAGATTTCTTGGTAGTTGGAGTGATTATTGTTGCAATCATACTGGCATATCTTTTACTAAATCAGTCAAACGACCAAAAAATCAAAATTAATGTGATAAGGATTACGGCACCAAATTGTCAGAATTGCCTGGATACTTCCAAAATTATGCAAGGAATTTTAAAATCCGAGAAAGACTTAATAGTTTCTTCAGAAAAGAAAATTAGTGCGGACTCTGACGAAGGCAGAAAAATCACAGAGAAATACAAAATAAGCCGCGTTCCAGCAATTGTTATTTTTTCAAATAAAATAGACAAAGTTAATGTGATACAGGGCCTTTTCAAAATTGAAAATAATGTTGCCATTTTTGAAAAAGCTGTTCCGTACCTTGACCTCCAATCCGGAGAAGTTAAAGGCATTGTTAAAATAAGTCAAATAAGCAAGGATTGTAAGGAATGTCCAAAGCCCTCTCAAATAGAGGGAGCTTTTAAGCGCCTTGGAGTTGTAACAGATTCAAATGTAGAAACAATAGATGTGAATAGCGACAAAGCAAAAAAAATCTTTAATGAGACCAAAGTAAAGTTTTACCCAATGTTTTTAATTTCAAAGGAAATTGAAGAATACTGGTGGGTTATGCCGCAACTCTCGCACTCTCTTGGAAAAATCAAGGAAGGTTATTTTCTAAAAAGCCCCCTCCCACCATACTTTGACAAAGATGGAATCAAAAGAGGACTTGTAAAACTAACCATAATTTACAACAAAAGCTGTTCTGATTGCTTCAACATGAGTTCTTTTAAATCAGCCCTTGAAAGAGCCGGAATCTTCATTGCCAACGAGCAATTAGTAGATGTTTCAAGTCTATACGGAAAAAGCCTCATAAAAAAGTACAATATCTCAAAAATTCCCTCACTTATAATCTCAAAAGACATAATAGAATACACTCCAATTCTCAAAGAACTCAACAATACAGGAACATTTGAAAAAGACGGCAACTATGTTTTAAGAAATCTTGGAAACGTGCGTGGATTTCAAAAGATAAATGCATCCTTATATTGAGTCCTAATACAAATTAAGTTATGCAAGGAAATTAAGCAAAACCGCTTCTATCATTTTTCAAACCGGCTCTTTGGAAGTTAATTTCAAAACTCCCTGCAATGCTCCAAAAACCAAAAATAACCAAACCATATATAAAAAAATTTATAAAATGGTTTAACCTAATGATTCAATGGATGATATTTCAAGAAGAAGGGTTCTAAAAGAAGGTCTTGCTGGTTTAGTTGCAATGTCTGCTGTCCCGCTTATTGGCTGCGGTGGCGGCGGAGGTTCTGGAGGAGGTTCTGGAGGAGGTTCTGGAGGAGGTTCTGGAGGAGGTAAAAAGAAACTTCCAGACATTGATAACTCCTCCTTTGGTCAACTTTGGGTAGGTCATTTTAAAAGAAGCAAAAACAATGCACAGAACAATCTATCTGTAGAAGACTTCCGTAATGGACAATATTCTTCTTATGATCTGCTTGTATTAACACCTAATCGCGGAGACATTGATATGGGCATTGTTAACCACACAAGTGACAACCCATATGGCATGTATTTTGTCTCTGATGCAAGAGGAGAATATTTACCTGCTACAGGAAGAATAAAACGTTCACCGATAGGCCACAGCACCAATTTGGTATCAGTTAACCTACAAAAAAGAACTCAGGGCTTCCACAATTTCCTGCGAGAAACCTTTGTTGCAAAAAATCCTACGAGACTTAGCAATTACCAACTTTTAAAAAAGGGAGTCGTCCCAAGCGGCCTTATTTATCTTGGCGACCTGTCTTTTAGAGATCTAAAAGAACTCAACTCAGTTATAAAAAACACATCTCTTGCAATAAGTCTAATCTACCCAAACCACTTAACAGCCGCCACATACTCCTTCACCTCAACAGTAGACAATATTTTTGGAAAGATAGAGGATATCGTAGATGACCTTAACGAATTCTTTGGAACAAATATTGACCTTGACCAAAAATTCTCATTTTTCTTGGAGTCCCCTCTGGGTTCCATTAAGCCTTCAAATTTCATAGGATTTTTTCCATCAATATACGTTGCCCCATCCATTAATGGACGCCTTGCTCAGAACGTACCAGTTAGCCTTCTATATCCTCTAAAAGACAGAAACTATTGGGTTTTTGAGGGGGGCGGAAAACGTGTTAAGTTTAGTGCAAGAGAAGAGCTATTAAAGGGATTCACTTTGGCAACAACGGTTAAGTCAAGTGAAGGCCTTGAAGAATATACAGGGGTAAAAGGCGACCGCCTTCTCTATGTTGGAATGAATTTCCCTGGGATCCCTCAAATCCTTTTTGATCCTGGAATTTCCCTCGGCGATTCTGCAATGGATGTTGGGTGGAGAAGTACGCAGACTTCAACCCTTGTTGCAGAGGAGAGACCTGAAATTTCAGGAACAATAAGCTTTGACAGGTCCGTAGAAGGAAGAAGTTCCATGAAGGTTTCGGGCTTAAGATACGGTGACGTTTTAAAAATCAGAGATTATGCAACAGTAGTCGTTAAAAATAAGAACACTGGAAAACAAGCATCTGGCAGTTCTGAATCTTACATGTGGTTTGCTCCAAATGTTGGTCCGATAAGAATAGAAGAAAGTGGAGAAAGATATGATTTGGTTGACTTCGGAGTAGAAGATTACTACACAGAATCCGCAGAAGCAAGAAAAGCAAACCCGATTGTAAGAGCCATAAGGCAGGTTTTATAAAAAATCTAATCAGTTGCTACAAACTCCATAGCCATACTGTTTAGGCAATTCTATTAAAAACTAAACCTCCTCTCTTGGGACGACTGTCAAATCACTTACTTTGTCGCCTGCCTTAAGATTTATCACACGAACACCCTGAGTTGCTCTTCCCATAACACGAATACTTGAAACAGAAGTCCTCATAACAATTCCTTTTTCTGTCATAAGAATCACATTGTCGTCATCAAGAACACACTCGGCAGAAACAACGCGTCCCGTCTTTTCCGTAACTTTAATATTGATAACTCCTTTACCTGCACGGCCAGTAAGCCTATAATCCTCAACAAGGCTTCTCTTTCCATAACCTTTTTCCGTAATAGTCAAAAGGGAATACTTGCGCGAGCTGTCGCACAAAACTTCCAGCGAAACAACAAAATCACCCTCATCAAGCTTTATCCCGCAAACGCCATAAGAACTCCTGCCCATAGCCCGTATATCCGAACCCTTAAAACGAATCGCCTGACCATTCTGTGTAACCAGCAAAACCTCACCACCTTCGCAAAGCGGCTTAACCCCCACCAGAGTATCGTCTGTTTCAACAAGTTTTATTGCCTTAATCCCTCCCTTTCGAGGATGGCTGAAATTAGAAAGCTCAATCTTTTTAACAATACCCTTTTTCGTCGCCATCACAAGATAATCCTTAAACTCTTTTACTGCAATAACTGATGCTATCCTCTCATCACGAAGTTCCAAAAGATTTACAATTGCTTTTCCTTTAGAGCTTCTCGAAGACTCCGGCAACTCATAAGCCTTAAGCCAATGAACCTTGCCTTTATCAGTAAAAAAGAGCAGATAATCGTGTGTAGAACAGGTTAAAAGTTCTTTAACATAATCACTCTCGGTAAGTTCAGAACCAATAACCCCTTTACCACCGCGTCGCTGCTCCCGATATTGTGCAACATCAATCCTTTTTATGTATCCTTTCTCAGTTATTGTAACAACCACATCCTTTTTATCCACAAGGTCTGCCTCTTCAAGTTTTTTCACTGGACCAACAATCGCAGTCCTCCTCCTATCGCCATACTTTTCTTTCAACTCCAAAAGGTCATTCTTAACAATCTTGATTATCTCCCGCTCGTCTCCAAGAATTTTTTTAAGCTTATCTATCAACTTCTTAAGTTCCTTTTCTTCCTTTTTCAACTTGTCAAACTCAAGGGAAGTAAGCTGGTGAAGTTTCATCTCCAGAATTGCTTCTGATTGTTTTTCCGAAAGCTTAAACTTCTCCACAAGTCCTTTTAATGCTTCACTTTTGTTTTTAGCTTTCCGAATAAGCTTTACAACGGCATCAATGTTTAACTGAGCAACAAGAAGTCCTTCCACAATATGGAGTCTTTTCTCAGCTTTGTCAAGATCAAATTCTTTTGTCTTGCGTATAACTCTTCTTCGATGATCTACATAAACGCGAATGTAATCCCTAAGGCTCAAAAGCCTTGGAACTTTTCCAACAAGGGCAAGCATATTGACATTAAAGCTTATCCTCATATTTGTGTAACTACGCAATCTGTTAAGTGTAAATCTCGGATTAGCCCCCTTTCTAAGTTCAATCACAATTCGAACCTTGCCCTTGGACGACTCATCCCGAATATCTGAAACATCGGGAAATTTCTTTTCACGTGCAAGATTTGCAATTTGCTCAACAAGTTGAGACTTATTAACCTGATAGGGAATCTCCGTTATAATAATCTTTGTCTTACCGCTTGCTCTTTTTGGCTCTTCAACTTCCGCCTTCCCTTCAATAACAAGACGCCCTCTGCCCTCAGTATAAATTCTTTTAATTTCTCCGGAAACGACACCTCCGGTTGGAAAATCTGGAGCCTTTATCGACCTTATCAGCTCCGAATCAGAGCAATTTGGGTTGTCAATATAAGTTACAATAGCATCGCAAACATTGCCGATATTATGTGGCGGAATATTAGTAGCCATACCTACTGCAATACCACTTGCGCCGTTAAGCAAAAGATTTGGAAGCTTCCCTGGCAAAACCACTGGTTCTTTTAAAGTATTGTCGTAATTAAGCATCATCTCAACGGTGTTTTTGTCTATATCTTCTAAAAGCTCCTCGCTAATCTTTGACATTTTGGCTTCTGTATACCTTGGAGCCGCCGCTCCGTCACCATCCATTGAACCAAAATTACCCTGACCGATGACAAGAGGATACCTCAAAGAAAAATTCTGTGCCATTCTAACCATCGCATCGTATATGGCAACATCTCCGTGAGGATGAAACTTTCCCATAGTATCCCCCACAATTCTACCCGACTTCTTGGTCTGCTTATTGTGGAAGAGTCCCATGCCATACATTGCCCAAAGAATTCTCCTCTGAACAGGTTTAAGCCCATCCTCCGCCGAAGGAAGTGCCCTTGCAACAATAACGCTCATAGCATAGTTTAGATAAGCCTGCCTCATCTCAGAAGAAATTTCCGCCTCAACAAGCTCCTTTGCCTTAACGCCAAACCTTGCAGTCTCCTTTTTCCTCTGGAAGTCCAAAGCATCCTTACTTGCTTTGTCAAGGCCATCAATTTCACGAACATTGCCGTTCTCCTTAATGTAACTGCCGCTCATTTCTTCCTCCTAACTGTTTTTTTCTTTCTGGATTTTTTTCTCTGAGGAACCCTAATCTCGCCAAAAGCTTCTTTTTTCTTTAATTCATTTTCTAAGGAAACAATGGGAAAAACTGCGGCAGTGTATCCACAATCCATACACTTCTGACGTGGAACAATTCCAAACAAATTGTTCAAACCGAAGACATATCTCACCTTCAAAGACTTGCACTTCGGACAAAATCTTACACTCTTATTTCCCATCATAAGTCCACCTCCGCTGCCTCAGCATTTTCCTCAATAAATTGCCTCCTTGGAGCAACAGCGTCTCCCATCAAAAGAGAGAAGGTTTCATCTGCTTCAACAGCATCTTCAACAGTTATCTGCTTTAATCTGCGAGTTTTAGGATTCATCGTAGTTTCCCAAAGTTGCTCATCATTCATTTCACCAAGACCTTTAAACCTGCTAACTTCGCACTTTCCTCCAAGCTCCTTTAACTTTTTTTTAAGTTCATCATTCGTGTAAACATAGTAGTCTTTAGAACCTTTTCTAATTTTATAAAGCGGAGCCACCGCGACAAAAACGTGCCCTTCCTCTATCAATTGAGGCATATACCTGTAAAAAAGAGTAAGCAAAAGTGTCTTTATGTGTTGCCCATCGACATCTGCATCTGTCATTATTATGATTTTGCTATACCTTAGCTTGCTGATATCAAAACTATCGCCAACTCCCGTCCCAATTGCTGTAATAAGGTTGGATATCTGTTCACTTGAAAGAGCTTTGGCTGGATTAGACTTTTCAACATTTAGCACCTTCCCCCTAAGTGGAAGAATTGCTTGGGTTTCCCTGTCCCTTCCACCCTTAGCAGTGCCTCCTGCAGAATCTCCTTCAACAACATAAAGCTCCGTCAATTCCATTTTCCTGCTCGAACAATCCGCAAGTTTTCCAGGAAGGCCTCCCCCTCCTCCAAGAGCCGTCTTCCTTCGAACAAGTTCTTTTGCTTTCTTTGCAGCCTCTCTTGCTTTTAAAGCTGAAACTGCCTTAGAAAGAATTGCCTTCGCAATGCTTGGATTCTCCTCAAGAAAATCAGTAAGAGCAGAAGTAGCCATTGAATCAATAATCCCTTTAACCTCTCCATTGCCTAATTTAGTTTTAGTCTGACCTTCAAACTGCGGATTCTTAAGCTTAAGAGAGATAACTGCAGTTATACCCTCACGGACATCATCTCCGGTAAGCTTTTGCCCTTTCTTCAAAATTCCGCGCCGCGTTCCATAATCGTTAATTACCCTTGTTAATGCAGACTTAAGGCCTGCAACATGCGTTCCGCCTTCAACAGTATTGATGGTGTTTACAAAACCTTGAATATGCTCATTAAAGGAATCGGAATATTGAATTGCCACTTCTGCAACAACGCCAGACTCTTCTCTCTTAAAATAAATCGGCTTGCTGTGAATTGGTTTTCTTGTTTTATTGAGCCACTTAACGAACTCCAAAAGGCCCCCGTTATAGCAAAAAGAATCACCCCTCTCTTTTCCCCCACGCAAATCCTTGAAAACTATCTTTAAGCCTGCATTCAAAAAGCATATTTCCCTAAACCTTGTGGCAAGAGTCTTGTAATCAAAATCCACTGTTGAGAATATTTCATCGTCTGGAAGAAAAGTAACTTTTGTTCCGTGTTTAGAAGAATCTGCCTTCCCAACAACCTTGACATCTGACTTTGGCTTTCCCCGACTATAACTTTGCAAATAAATTTTTCCATCACGCACAACTTCCACACGCATTTCCTTCGAGAGTGCTGAAACAACAGAAATTCCAACACCGTGAAGTCCTCCTGAAACTGCATATGCCTTGTTATCAAACTTTCCACCTGCATGAAGTTTTGTTACTATAATCTCCATTGCCGGCCTCTTATAAACCGGATGAATATCAACAGGCATTCCCCTTCCATCATCCTCTACCGTAACAGAGCCGTCCTTATTTATCACAACCTTGATATTATTGCATACCCCGGCCATATGCTCATCAACAGAATTATCAACAACCTCATAGACCATATGGTGGAGCCCATACCTGTCAGTAGAACCTATGTACATCCCAGGCCTTTTCCTCACAGCTTCAAGCCCTTCAAGAACACGAATGTCCTTTGCAGAATATTTAGTAACCATCTTCTTCACCCATGACAAAAAACACACTGCCTTTATAAATATTACGCATAAAATGCTAATTTTATCGACGATAAAACAAAACTAAGCCTTTTTTTTAGAAGTTTTAAAAACTCCAGACTTAACAATCCACTTAACCTTTTTTGATTGGCGGCCCATCTCAAAGTTCTTCCTGCATTTTGAACTACAAAAGTGGCGCACCGCCCCATCTTTTTGAACAACAGTTATCCCCCGCGGAATCTCATAATTCTTACGACAGAAATAACACGTAGGCATCAGAACTGAGACCCCCTTCTGATTTTCTTCCCAATTCTTCTGGCTTCAATCTCCGTTTCACGAAGCATCAAAATATCCCGTTTACTTACCGGGCCAATAACATTTCTTCTCATTGTTTTTCCACGATTTTTACCTTGAAGAATCCTGCAACGAACCTGTGTAACTTCCCCTTTCATACCGCCGCGCCCAAGCGTAGCTTCAACAATCGCAGGGACTGGCCCTTCTTCTGTGAGTTTTTCTGAGCCCTTTGACCCAACCTGCTTTTTCTGCTGCTTCTTCTGACTTTTAGCCATCTTAAATAGAATTAATGTCTGCTTCTCCTGGTTCTACCACTGCAACTGCCGCTGCTGGTCTGCTAATCCCCACAGAAATACCAAGCTTTTCTTTTGAGTCAGCTTCAACAATTTTTATCCCGTTATCCTTGCAAAGAATAGGTAAGTGAGCAGTAATCTCTTTTGGCTCAACATCTTTTGCCACAACCACCAATTTTGCAGTCTTCCGCTCAACTGCCTTCGTTACTTCATTTACACCCTTATCAACCTTGCCTGTCTTTGCGGCTTTCTCAACGACATCATATACGCTTGCCATATTCTTGCTTTTCCTTTTTAGTTGCCAAGACAGAATCCCTCAGGGGTCTCCCCATCATTGGCAATATTCAAGCGAAATTTCGGTTTATAAAACTTTCGAGAAAGCCTGCGGCCGGATTCGAACCGGCGACCTTTTGATTACGAGTCAAACGCTCTGCCAACTGAGCTACGCAGGCAAAACTTTTTCCTTAACCTTTTCCACTAAAAGATTCCCGTTTTCTTTTTGGCATTTCCTGCAGACCCATACAATCTTTGATTTCGGGCCACTCCCAACCTTAACAGATGTTCCGACAACTTTCTCTAAAAAAGTTTTCTCAAGCTTTTCCCCACAAAGAGCACATTTTTCCATTAAAAAATTAACTTAGTTAATTTTATAAAATCTTCTAATCAAAACATAGAATGGAAGGATTTGATTTAAGAAAGTATCAGGACGGCGGAGAAGAACACGATAAAATAAAGAGTATTTTTGGAAAAGTTGTTTCTGGAAGAGAAGGCTATGAAACCGTCACTGAAAAGAAAAAAGAAATCCGACGCTGTAAAAACCCTAAATGCAACTGGGCGCTTCAAGGGGGAGAAAAATTTTGCCCCGAATGTGGAACTAAGTGCTAAATCTATTCACATATTTGTGCTTGTTGTTCTTTAATGTATCTTAGGAATGTTTCCTATCAGTATATCCCCCTACAAAATCCATAGAAATTTATCTCCCTAATTTTACAACATTTCTTGAAAAATGTTTTCATAAAAAGGTTTTTATACCTAAAATTTCTAAAATTAAAAGAGGTGTAGATGGTAAAAAAGAGTTCTGTTAAAAAAAAGAAATCAAAGAAAAAAAGTCCTGCAAGAAAAGAGCAAAAAACAGTTCCTTTAGGTGTAAGGCTCTCCTCCCTGCTTTACCTTTTGTTAGGTGTCTCAACCCTCATATTAGGTATCTTAATTGCTATAGGCTCTTCACTGCAAACAGAAATTCCAGAACTTAAAAATTTGTCTCCTAATTTAATTTTGTTTTTAGGAATAATTAACGGATTGTTGGGAATTTTCGAAGTCATAGTTTCACTTAACCTATTGCGCGCAAAAAACTGGGCAAGAATTTCTGCAATTATTCTCTCAGCATTGACAATAATTCAACAATTAAATGAAGCAAGAAATCAAATATCCCTGCTAACTATAATTCTCTTAATAATCTGGGTGCTAACCTTCTCTTATCTCCTATTTAATCAAAAAGCAAGAGACTTTTTTCTAAATAAAACCAAAAAGTAGTCGGATTGGCTTCTCAACACCTTACACAAAACTTAAAACTTCGCAGTTCCACCTTCATTTATGAGACTTGCCGTAATAAAAAAAGAAAAATGCAGACCAGCCCTTTGCGCACACGAATGCAAAAAATTTTGTCCAGTTGAGAAAAAAGAAAAAGATTCCTGTGTGAATATCAAACAATCAGCGGGAATAGACGAAACAACTTGCATTGGCTGTTCAATCTGTGCTAAAAGATGCCCTTTTGACGCAATTAAAATAATTAATCTCCCAACAATTGACGAAAGTCAAATAACCCATCGCTACGGCAAAAACAGTTTCGCCTTATACGGCCTGCCAGCTCCACGCGAAAAAACAATCCTTGGTTTCCTTGGACAAAACGGAATTGGCAAATCAACTGCTGTGAGAATTCTTGCAGGAAAAGAAAGTCCAAACTTCGGAAAAGAGAATCCAACAAAAGAAGATTTCAAAAATTTCTTCAAAGGAAGCGAAATTATCCGCTACTTTGAAAGCCTCAAAAACAAAAAGATAGCCTACAAGCCACAAAACATCTCTGAATTAAGAACCGAACTAATAGCAAGAGACCTTCTTGAAAAATGTGGAAAAAAAGAAGAAATAGAATTTCTTGCAAAAAAATTAGGTGTAGAAAAAGTCCTCGATAACAAACTCAAAAACCTCTCTGGTGGGGAACTCCAAAAGATAGCAATTATTGCCGCATCTGTCAAAAACTCAGACATTTACTTTTTTGATGAGCCACTTGCATTTCTTGACATAGGCGAAAGAATAAGGATATCAGATTTTATAAAAGAAAAAAGCAACGAAAGAACAACAATAGTAGTAGAGCACGACTTGCTAATCCTTGACTACTTAACAGACTACATCAGTATCTTCTACGGAAGCCCCGGTGCATATGGAATGGCTTCTGTAGCAAAACCATCAAAAAACGCTGTAAACTCCTATTTAGAAGGCTTCTTGAAGGAAGAAAACGTCCGCATAAGAGAAAAATCTCTTAGTTTTAACTTTACAAAAAATGCGCAGTTATCTGGTACGAAGATTACAGAGTGGCCAGCCTTCAAATTAGAATTCGAATCCGGCTTCAAACTCCAAGCAGAAAAAGGTGAAATTTATGAAAACAACTGCATCGGAATCCTTGGGCAAAACGGGGTTGGAAAAACATCCTTTGTCAGGGCTCTTGCTGGTGAACTTGAAGTAAGCATTAAAGACAATAGAAAAAAGCTTGACTTAAAGCTTAAAATCTCGTATAAGCCGCAGCACATAATCAAAAAAAATGATGAAAAAGTAAAAGACATAATAATCCGTGAAAAAATACCTCGAAAAACAATACTTGCTTTCCGGCTGGGAGCATTAGAGTCAAAAAAAATCTCTGAGCTGTCGGGCGGCGAGTTGCAGCGTCTTGAAATTGCAAGGTGTATCTCCAAAGAAGCAGACCTCTACCTAATAGACGAACCATCGGCTTTCCTTGATGTAGAAGAAAGAATTTCTGCTGCAAAAGCAATAAAAGACAAGATGATTGAAAAGGGAAAAACAGCATTCATTGTTGACCATGACCTTCTACTTATCTCCTATGTAGCTGATTCAATTATCAACTTCATTGGAACTCCCCAAAAAGAAGCATTAGCAAAAGAGCCCTGCGAATTCTCAAAGGGGATATCAACTCTCCTAAAAAGCCTCAACATAACTCTTAGAAAAGATAAAGAATCAGGCAGGCCAAGAATTAATAAAAAAGGAAGTGTTCTTGACAGAGAGCAAAAAGCAAGAGAAGAATGGGTAATCTTGTAAAATCAAAATAAATAAAAAATAAAATAAGTGTTTAATCTTTTTCTTCTTCAGTTTCCTTTTTTTCCAGCTCTTTCTCTCTTGCTTTCAGTGCCTTTAACCTTGCAAATTTCGCCTTGACCTTCGCAATTTCTTCGGCTTTTTTAAGACGCTCCTTTTCAAAATGAGCCTCTTTCCTCAAAGCCATCTCTTTAGCAAACTGAACTCCGGATTCCTTGTCAATTCTCCTTGAAATCTCTCGAAGTTTCTTGTCGTCAAGACCTTTAAGTCGCTTCAGGCGAATTTCAAGATTCTTCCTTTTCCCGATTATTCTGTTTTCAATCTCAATTGGCTTATCCTTAAACCTTTTCAGTTCACCAAAAATCTCTGAATCACCACCTGAATCAAGGCGGCTTTCAATTCTTGACAAAACTTCAAGGGCTCTGGCTTTGTGTTTTTCAATTCTTGCCTGAACTTTCGCAAGACGCGCAAGTTCTTCTTCACTTGCTCCCTTGTCAGCAAGTCCCTTTTCAAGCTTCAAAACTTCTTCTTCAACAGATTTCATAAAGTCCTCATATTCTGCACTTGCTTCCTTTAAGTCGTCTAAATTATCCGATGCGCGAACAGCCCTAATCAAACGCCTCTCAGCAAGTTTAAGGTACTTGTCAATTCTCTTTATCCTGTCAGAAGTAAACCAAAGACTCGTCCTCTCCCAAAAATCAGTCCATGAACTCTCGCCTACCTCTTTTGCCCATGACTCAAAATCTTCAAAATCAGAGCTCGCATTCAAGTCCAAGTCGCTTAAACTAATGTTTGAATTATTCCCTGAAGTTTTCAGTTCCCGAAGAGCCATAGCCAAGAAAAACTCATACTTAAGGCGTGATTCAACTGCTTTTCTGTGATTCTTTATCGCAAGTTTCACAAATCTCTTAAACTTCTCGCGATTAAAGTCAAGCCCTTCTGCAGCACTAATCAGGTCTTTTAGTTCGTCGGGTATCTCATACTCCTTTTTTTTCACTTTTAGCCACTCCTTGAAAAGTTTCTCGTACTTTTTCTCATAATGGTCATCCAAGTCAAAATCTTTCAGCTTAAATTCAACATCCCTGGAATCTCCGCTCCCACTACCGCCTTCGAAAAACTCTGAATCCTCATCTTCATCTGATGGAGCTTTAGACGCCTCATGGTCGTCTCCAACACCCAAATCGTCATCTCCAAGAGTACTGTTCGTGATGTTTTTCTGCGTAGAATTATTTGTTGAATTTGTCTGGTTTGTAGTATTCGTCTGAGCCAAAGCTAACACTACTAAAAGCAAGAAGACTGCTGTTATTGCATACGCTTTTCTCATTTTAACCTCCTTTCAGCTAAAAAAGAGCCCAAAACAACTATTTAACACTTTTGTGAAACGATTTGTTACGGGATGAAACAAGAAAAATTCTTTTTTCGTTTCCAAAAGGAACTCTCAGAATAATGGAACGTGCCTCAAGATTCTTAAGCTTTCGGCTAAGCCTGACTTTCGAAATTCCAAGAGCACGACAAATTTCTTTTGTCCATGCAACACCCCCATTAGCAAAAAGAAATTCCACAATCTCCTTCTCCTCGCGAAAAAGATTCTTCGTAAGGTCTTCAAGAGCGCGCTTTTTTGAGAAAAGCCTAAAAATCCTCTCCCTGTAAAAAAACCCAACGGCAAGAATGAGTGCCAAAAAAACAAAAAAAGGAATGTTGCTTTTTCCTGCAAACTCAAAACTTACAACCAAGTCATTTTCTGGAAAATCGCTCCACTCAAGAATTATTCTTTGCCCATCACTCTTAGTTAAAAACCCTTTTGGAAAGATAACCCGATTGTCGCTTAAAACACTCCCCTTTGGAAGCAAAACGGATACCTTGTCAGCCCCATATAAAAAATCAGCGCTAAAAACAAGAATTCCCCTCCTAAAACCTCCTTCAAGAATAGACGAAGAAGTAAAGTTTATTCTTACATTGTCAGACAAAACCCTCAACGAATCGCCATAGATTTCAAAATCCCCTTCAACATTAAGGTCTGAAAAATCATAAGGAAGCTTAACCTCCTTACCATTAAATCCTTCAAGAACAATACTTGTCTTAACAGAATTATCTTCAATAAAAAAAACAGCACTGGAAGAAAGGGCAAAGGGGATCAACATCACCAAAACAATCAAGAATCTCATCTTATCGTATACTCAAAAAATTTATCAAATGGAATAAACCACCTTATTGCCTCTTCCTTGCTGGCTCCCTCAACAATCTTTCTAAAAAGCCTAATGGAGTTTCCATGGGCTGAAACAGCCACATTAACTTTGTTCCTCTTAACAAATTTTTTTAAGTCCTTAAAAAAACTCCAAACCCTTTTCTCAACATCAGCAAATGACTCCCCTCCCGGAGCACGAACATCCCATCCCCTATGGACTGCGTCATATTCTTCCTTCCCAAGCTTAAGCTCAACTCTTCGAAGAGCATCCTTTGAGAATCCGTCAAAAAGCCCTGCTTTTCTCATAAATTCAACCTCCTGCCTCCCAGCAGTTTCAATAAACCATTTATGTGTCTTGCCCTCATAAATTCCATAACTCCTCTCAATCATGCGGTCGTCCTGAAGAATAACTCTGCATTCAGGATGGTATTTTAGAACAATCCTCAAAGTTTGTTTTGAACGGGTAAGACTTGTATGGATTGCCACCCTTATGTCCTTTCCTTTCAACTTTTGTGCAACAGATTCAGCCTGAGAAATGCCAAGTTTGGTAAGGTAAACATTACTTTGCCCAGTAAATTTCTCATCACGGTTAAAAGTTGTCTGACCATGTCGAAAAAGATAAACCTTAAAAACCATAAAAAGCCAAGCCAAAAAAGATATAAAAAGGTTTTTATAAGACTTAAACCAACTAATATAATGGTAATCGAAATAATTGTTATCCTGATTCTGATATTTTTGGGATTGACAATTTTAAAGATGGAGCACCACACGCGCCGCGTAAAGCTGGTAATCCTCATAATAATTTCATTTCTAATCTACACTTCCATTGTAAGCATATTTTCCTCAAAAAAATTTGACCTCTCCTCTCCAAGAGGAATTGTTTCTGCTATCTATGTCTATGTCGGCTGGTTAGGCCAAACAGCAGTCAACCTCTGGGACGTTGGAACAAAGACGGTTCATATGGTTGGAAACGCCATAAAATTTGACAATAACAAAACTAAGGGGGGTTAACCAGAGCCTATGATTATAGAAGCACTACTCTTTATTTTTGGGCTCTATATTCTGATAAAAGGGGCAGATTTCATCGTTGACAGCTCAACAAAACTTGCGAGAAAATTTGGCGTTTCAAACTTCGTTATTGGACTAACTCTTGTTGCTTTTGGCACTTCAATTCCGGAATTCATTGTAAGTCTATTCGCTGCCATAAAAGGAGTTACAGATCTGACGCTGGGAAACATTATCGGAAGCAACATAGCAAATATCCTCTTAATCCTTGGAATAGCCTCTCTAGTTAGCGAAGTAAAGATAAATTCCCCAAGAATACTCCAACAAATTGCATACTCAATACTTGCCCCAATAGCCCTTGCAATAATTGCTTTTAGGCCAAACCTTATGCTTGGGCCCCCAACAATTAATGAATACATAAGCATTGTTTTTATCGCTTTAACATTTGGGTTTGTATATTCAAATTTCAAAAAGCCAAAAAAAGTCGGAAGGAAAAAACCAAAAACAAAAAGGCACTTGGAAAAACCATCGCTGACAATAACAAAACTCATTGCAGGAATTATTGGGATTTACCTTGGAGGAAAATTCGTAGTAGATGGCGCGGTTGCCATATCTCATTTCCTTGGCATAAGCCATTTCTTAATCTCCGCAACCATTGTTGCTATTGGCACATCATTGCCAGAACTCGCCGTGAGTCTTGTTTCAATATACAGAAAAAACATAGGAATGACTCTTGGGAACATCATTGGAAGCAATGTTATGAATGTTTTTTTCATATTGGGATTTACGTCCGTCATAAAAAGAATAAACGTTCCGCAAGTATTCCTTCCAGATATGGGATTCATGTTCCTTTCAAGTGCTTATCTTTTCTTAATCATAAAGTATCGCAAAAAAGAAACACTTAACAAAAAAGATGGAATTGCCCTCCTACTAACTTACGCAATATATGTTGCATACATAATGGTGAGGGGTTAAAAAAAATCTGAAAGGCCCTTTTGTTTCTTTTCTTCAAAAACCCTGCGTAGCCTCTCAATTCCCGAATCAACTCTTGAAGAAGAAAAGTCCCTTTTCAAAAGAAAAGCCCTAAGAGAATCTGAGTCAAAATTTGCTTTGGGAATTCTTTTACCAACAGAAGCCTTGTAACTTCTAAAATGTTCAAAGATTTCCCTCCAATCAAAATCCATTTCAAATCGCGGGTCCTTCTCAATGTGCTTGAAAATCTCAAAAGGATACTTGTACCTCTGGACAATTTCAAGAGCCCGCCTCTGTCCTATTCCGCGAACGCCTCCCGGATTATAATCTGTGCCAACAAGAATGCCAAGACATATTAGCTGGTCCCTGTCAATCTGCAACTGATTCAAAACACTTTCAAACTCAACAAGCTCAATATTCACATCGACATAAACTCCTGAATTTAACCTTCTCCTTCGAGAAAGTGTAAGATTCCTTACAAGACGCGGAGCTCCATAAAGAAGAGTATCGTAATCCTGAGAAGAAACAGCCCAAACAACTCCAGCACAAGCCATAGAGGTAGCTTCAGCTTCTCCTTCACCTTCTGCCTGAATAACCGGAATCCCCATATAGGACAATAACTCCTGGCTTTCCTCAATAACAGAATCCATTATCCTAACAGACTGGGCGGCATATTTTCGCATAGCCTCTACATCCCCTCTTTCCTCAGCTTTCCTATGTTTTTCTTCAGCTTCCATTTTCAATTTCTTCCTTCTCTCAAGTTCTCTCTTTTTCATCTCCGGTGCCTTTCCATCAAAAACATAAACTGGAAAAATGCCCTCCTCTAAAAGTGAAATATTCCGATAAAAAAGGCCTGATAAGTGGGAAGTTATATTTCCCCGATTATCCATTAGGGGAGTCCCATCCGGCTGACGAATAGTAGTTAAAAACTGATAAAGAATGTTAAAAGCATCAATTGCGATGGTCTTGCCTTTAAGGTCATCAAATTCTATTTCTTTTCTTGGGATAATATCCGAAATCAAAACCCCCATAAAGAATCTAAGAATTAAAAATTAATAAGATTATTGGTTCTCTCTGTAATGCTTTGAGAGGAGCCGTCTGGCAAATCCCCTCACATTAGCTTCGGGAGCCTCCCAAATAGAAACAGATCCCCTCCGTGTTCTAACTACCTCATACCCTCCATGCTTAAGACATTCGCAAATATCGTTTAATGGAATAAGAACTGAATCAACCGTGGAAGGATTAATTTTCCTTCTCCTGCATTCATCTAAAAACGACTTAATTGAAGGTTTTGGAGTTTCACGAGGTAACCTTCTTTCCCCGAACATCCTCTCAGCTACTCCCTGCTCATAAAGGTGTGGAACCTCAGGTGTAACTCCAAGTTTCGTGCAAAGGTCTGCGTAACATTGACTATCCCAATTTTCAAGCGCTTTTCTCCTCATCTGATCAATTCTTTCATACTTCCTACGCACTCTTTCCCTGCCCTGTTCCATACGGTCCATCCAAGACAAAATTTCTTCTCCCATAAAAAAAGCAATAATGGTTGGTTTATAAACCTTTCTTTAGTTACTACTGCTGGAAGGTTCAAAAAATGAAACTTCAAAAAGAATTTAAACTAAAGCGCCTTCTTAAAAAAATGAATATAGAATTTGTCCCGATAGATTACGGATATTTCGACTTCAACGAAAAAAACATTCTTAGGCTTATTGGAAGGACAAAAGCCGGAAAGCAAATTTGCGTTCTTGATGAATACGAGCCAAATTTTTATGCAATAATAAAGAAAGGAGTGAATGTGGAGTCGTTAAAGAAAAAAATACTA
>RFLO01000018.1 GCA_003693875.1 Candidatus Pacearchaeota archaeon
GCATATAAACAAGGTCTTGGAATTTATGCAGGAAACTTTCCAGTGAGGATTGATACCGATGTTTCTATTTTGCACTATCCACAAAAGCCGCTGGTTAGAAGCTTTGTTTATGATACTCTCGACGTACATCCGGTTGGGCAAAATGTTGTATTGGCGGTTTTGCCTTATGAGGGGTATAATATTGAGGATGCTAAGGTTTTAAACAAAGGTTCTGTTGACCGCGGGTTTGGTAGGAGCTCAAAGTTTAGGCCATATACTTCAGTTGAGCTAAACTATGCCGGGGGGTTGAAGGATGAGATAACTATTCCTGAAAAAGATGTTTCAGGTTATAGGACAGAGGAAAGTTACCGATTTTTAGAAGAGGACGGCATTGTTTTTCCAGAAGCAGAACTTGAGGAAGGCGATGTTGTCATAGGAAAGGTGAGTCCTCCGAAGTTTTTAAGTGAAGCGAGAGAAATTTCAATTCAGACAAGGAAGGAGAATTCGTCTGCTGTAAGGCAAGGAGAGAGGGGGATCGTTGATGCAGTTTTTTTGACACAGGACAGAGAAGGAAACAAGATTGTCCAGGTAAGAACACGAGAATTAAGGATTCCGGAGATAGGAGATAAGTTTTCAGTTCCTCATGGTCAAAAGGGGGTTGTTGGGTTTGTTGCTCCAGAAGATGATGTGCCCTTTACAAGTAGTGGGATTAAGCCAGATATTATATTTAATCCTCACGGAATTCCATCACGTATGACTGTTGGGTACCTGATGGATGTTTTGGCGGGCAAACTTGCAGCACTTTCTGGAGAGATTGTTGATGCTACCCCTTTTTCTGGCGAAGAAGTTGAAAACCTTGAGGAAGGATTAAGAAAACTCGGGTTTCGTGAAAATGGGAAGGAGATAATGTATCACGGAATTACTGGCCAGAAGATGCCTGTTAAAATTTTTATTGGAAATATGTTTTATCTTAAGCTTCGTTATATGGTTGCAGACAAGCTTCATGCGAGAGCTTCTGGAAAGATTGCTCTGCTTACAAGGCAGCCGATTGAAGGACGTGCGAGAGGTGGAGCTCTTCGCCTCGGTGAAATGGAGCAGCAAGCACTTGTCGGACATGGGGCATCACTCTTATTGAAAGAAAGATACGATTCTGACAAGGTTGTTTTGTTTATCTGCTCTAAATGCGGAGGACTTGCTGTAGACGACAAGATTCATAATAAGAGGGTTTGCAGCCTTTGTTATTCTAACCAAGTAGAACCGATAGAAGTTTCGTATGCTTTCAAGCTTCTAATGGAAGAGCTTTTGGGGCTCCATCTTTTAACTAAATTTGAGTTGAAAAACAAGTACGAATGAATCCGATAAAGAAGAAAGCCAGCGCATTAAGTTTTCATCTTCTTAGCCCTGAGCAAATAAAAAAGCTTGCAGTGGCTAAAATTGTTACGCCGGAACTTTATGATGTAGATGGTTACCCTGTTGACGGTGGCCTTATGGACCTTCGTCTTGGAGCAATTGATCCTGGTGTGAGGTGCAGGACTTGCGGAGGAAGGCTTAAGGAATGTCTTGGCCATCCGGGGATGATTGAACTTGCAAGACCAGTTATCCACATAAAGTATGTTCCGATTATTGACCTTGTTTTAAGGTCTACTTGTGAGGCGTGCGGAAGAATTTTGATAAAAGATGAGAAGGATTTGAAGAAGGACGTGGTTACCAGAATAAAGAAGGCAAGGGATGTTAAAAAATGCCCTCATTGCGGAATTGTTCAGGAGAAGATAAAACTTGAAAAGCCGACCACCTTTAAGAGCGGCAAAAGAAGACTTTTTCCCTCGGAAATTAGAGAGAGACTCGTTAAAGTTCCAGATGAGGATCTGCTCGTTCTTGGAATAAATTCTAAGAATCTTAGACCGGAGTGGGCAGTTCTTACAGTTTTGCTTGTTCCTCCGGTAACTGTTAGACCCTCAATTACTCTTGAATCAGGAGAAAGAAGTGAAGATGATTTGACACATAAACTTTCAGACATTATTCGTTCGAATCAAAGGCTTTGGGAGAACCTTAATGCTGGTGCACCCGAGGTTATTGTCGAGGATTTGTGGGATTTGCTCCAGTACCATATTACCACATTTTTTGATAATTCAATTGCAAGAGTGCCTCCTGCAAGGCATCGAAGCGGTCAGCCACTGAAGACAATTACAGAGAGAATTAAGGGCAAAGAAGGTAGAATAAGAAAGAACCTTGCAGGTAAAAGGGTTAACTTTTCTTCGAGAACGGTTATTTCTCCAGACCCTAACCTTAAACTTAACGAGGTGGGCGTGCCATTGCATGTTGCAAAGATTTTGACTGTAGCTGAGAAGGTTACCAATATTAATATTGAGCGGTTGAGAAAGATTATAATGTCCAAAGAGTATCCGGGGGCAAACTATATTATCCGTCCAGACGGTAAAAGAAAGAGAATTACAGACGAGCTAAGGGAAGATCTTCGTGATGAAATTGGTCCGGGATACATTGTGGAGAGACATCTTGTAGATGGTGATGTTGTTCTTTTTAACAGGCATCCCTCGCTTCACAGAGTTTCTTTAATGGCTCATTTTGTAAAGGTCTTGCCAGGGAAGACTTTTAGAATGCATCCTGCGGTTTGTAATCCGTACAACGCAGACTTTGATGGAGACGAGATGAATGTCCATGCTCCTCAGACCGAAGAAGCAAGAGCCGAGGCAAAAATTCTTTTGAATGTCGATGAAAATATTTTTTCTCCAAAGAATGGGATGAATCTTATGGGGTGTGTACGTGATGCAGTTACGGGAAATTATTTGCTTAAGGATTTTGAACTTAGCAAGGAAGAAGCATCCGAACTTTTGTATCTTGCTGGGAAAAAAGAAACCGCCCTTAAGAATAAGATTTCTGGCGAGGAGTTGTTTAAGAAGGTTTTACCGAAGGAAGTTTATGGCAAGGCTGAGGTTCATGCAGGGTTCCGGAGCGAGAAGGGCGAACTTTTGAAATTTGTGGACAAAGAATTCGGGAGGGCTGAAGCGGTTGAGCTTTTAAGAAAGATTTTTGCTCTTGGAACGGTTTTCTTATCAAGGCATGGTTTTACTCTTGGCGTAAGCGACCTTGGTGTTTCTAAGGATTTAAAGGAAAAGACGAATAAAATTATTGAGAAGGCAGAGGAGAAGACACAAAAAATTATAGAGGCGTATTATAATGGGGAGCTTGAAGCACTTCCTGGCAAGACTCTTGAAGAAACGCGTGAGATTAAGATTTTGCAGGTTTTAAACGAGACCAGAACAGACATAGGGGAGGTTGTAAAGCAGGGGTTTTCGGCAGATAGTCCTGCGAGCAAGATAATTAATTCAGGTGCCGGGGCAAGCATGTTGCACATAACCCAAATAGCCTGTTCTGTTGGACAGCAGGTCCTGAATGGGCGCAGGATTGATTTTGGGTATACGGGGAGAACTCTTTCCTTTTTTAAGAAAGGAGACTTGTCTCCAAGGGCGCGTGGCTTTATTTACAGTTCTTTTAAGGACGGGCTTCGGCCAGATGAGTTTTTCTTTGGAGCAATTACAGGCCGTGATGGGCTTATGGATACTGCTCTTAGAACACCCAAGTCAGGATATCTTTACAGAAGGCTTTCAAATGCCTTACAGGACCTTATAGTTGCATACGATGGGACCGTTAGGGATGCGTCGGACAATATAATTCAGTTTAAGTATGGTGGCGACGGAGGCGATGTTTCAGCTAAACATCTTGGAAAAAACATAACTCCGGGAGAGTCTATCGGGATTGTTACTGCCCAGTCTTTTGGGGAGTCGGCTACCCAGATGGTCTTAAACGTTTTTCATGCTGCAGGTGTAGCTGAAATGCAGGTAACTCAGGGACTTCCGCGTTTTGTTGAGATTTTTGACGCGAGAAAGGAACCAAAGACGCCGTCGATGGAAATTTATTTGGACAAGGAACATAACAACGAAAAAGATGCAAGAGTTATTGCAGAGAAACTAAAGGAGATAAAGCTAGTGAACGTTTTGTCCGGAATTTCTATTGATTTTGGGACAAAGCAGATTCATCTTGAAGTTGATTCAAAAGCCCTAAAATCTGCCCACGTTACACTTGACAAAGTAATCTCTGTTTTAAATGACCGCGGTTTTTCGGCTAAGAAATCTGCGAGAGGCATTGTATTGGACAGATCTAAGGAGAGCTTTAGAGAGATTTACAAGGAAAAAGAGAAGATAAAAAAGGTCACAATAACGGGCGTTAAGGGGATTTCACAAGTTTTGGTTGTTAAGCGTGAACGCAATTATGTTATTCTTACTGCGGGATCAAATCTTAAGGCTTTGTTAAAATTTCCAGGAGTGGACCATAGTAGGGTTTTTACTAACGATATTCACGAAGTTTCAAAAGTTCTTGGGATTGAGGCAGCCAGACAAGCGATAATTGATGAGCTGCTGAAAGCAACAACTTCTCAAGGGCTAAACATTGATTTGAAACACTTTCTTCTTGTTGCAGACGCCATGACAAATTCCGGAACGTTTAAGGGAATAACACGTATGGGAATTATAAGTGATAAGAGCTCGATACTTGCACGTGCAAGCTTTGAAACTCCGATAAGGCAGTTTATTCAGGCAACTAAGACGGGTAAGAAGGACAAGCTCGCTTCGGTTATTGAAAACATAATCTTGAATCAGCCGGTTCCCGTCGGTACGGGATTGCCTGGTCTTCTTGTTAAGGTTACAGGGCCTCTTGCCAAGAAAGGTGTCGACGGCGGAAAGAGTAAAGTTTAAATAAGGTTTTTTGTGTTTTACAAAGATGAGTCTTAAGGAAATTAGAGATGCTATGTCCGGTGGAACTGTTTATTTTGGCATCCGTCAAACACTGAAAAATGCAAAAAAAGTGAAGAAGGTTTTTGTTGTAAAGGACGTGCGTGAAGAGACTGTTAGAAAACTTAAGGAAGCTGGATTTTCTGTTGACTTTTTGAAGCCAAAGTCTGAAGTATCAAAAGAACTTGGGATTGGTTTTGAGTGCGAGGTCTTTTCCATAGTATAAGATGGCAGGGACAATTGACATGAAGCTTATGAGGTATATTAATTTACTTTCAAAAGTATCGGGTGTCCGTACAACAAAGTGCTTTTTATATAACAACCAGATTGTTTTCGCTGTTCCAAAGAATCTTGTTTCTAAGGCAATTGGCAAGGGGGCCGAGAATGTCAGAAAATTGAAAAGTATACTTGGGAAAAGGATAAAGATTGTTTCAATTCCTTCCAGCAACAGTAGGGAAGAAATCTCAAGGTTTGTTGAAAGTATTGTTGAGCCCGTTGAGTTTAATATGCTAAACATTAATAACGGAGTTTTGACAATTTCAGCCAACAGGCAGAGCAAGGCAGCGCTTATAGGCCGAAATAGGGTAAGAGAGAAGGAGCTCTTTGAAATTCTTAAAAATTCGTTTAATATTAGGGAGTTTAAGATTGTGTAATGTTTTTGGTTGGGTTTTGGTCATACCTTATTCTTGTATCTCCGTTAACGACTGTCAGGTAAAGTTTTCCTATTGGCTCTTCTTTTGGGAGACACCTTTTTCCTTCTAACTCCATATTTTCAATGTTTACCTCTCCGTTAACAGAGCGGATTACCACTTCTAGTGGGGAGGTTAGAACAAGGTTTGCGTTTCCATTGAAAACTCTTATTTTTCCAGGTGTCGCAAGATATCCTCCGACATCGGCGTTGTTTACTTTGATTTCCTGGCTAAAGCCATTAGGGTCGTTAGGTAATACGAGGGAGCCGGAGTAGTTAATGAGCTTTAGGGTTTTTCCATCTTCTTTGACGCTTCTTGCAGTACCTTCTACAAATAATGTGTGTGGAGAATAGTCTTTTTCAGTGCTTCCAAGTGTTGAGAATCTGCGGTTTGTGAAACCTACGGGCATACCATCATTTACTAAGCTTAGTCTTTCAAGCCCCCTAAAGTTCTTCCTTATTTTCTTCTCCTTGGATAAGTCAGATAGGATAAAAGTATTGTCTTTTTTATTGTAGCGAATTCTAAACCCCAGTCTTTTTGGAAATCTTGTTTGGCGGGTACCGCTTACGAAGACATATCCATCTTCCCACTTGTGAAGGTAAGTTCCTTCTCCCAAGTTTAGGTGGTCTTCTATTTTTTCGCGCTTCCATCTACCATTTCGGAGCACATCTGCTGTTCCGTCGTCGTATAGAACTGCTTTTGTGTTAGAGAGGTTTAAGAGGTCTATTTCTCCAACGATTTCTCCCGATTTACTGGGCATCATGGAATAAAGGGAGTGTTTTGATTTATAAGCTTTTTCATTTTGAGCTACTGTTAAGTAGTGGCTCGTTTTATTTTTGAACATTGGATTACCAAAACTTTTTAAAGCGATTTTTTTCTAACTTTGATATGGGGCTTATGAATGCGCGCAAATTGAAGAAAGACAGGAAAAAGTTTAGAGATAACAGGCTGTCTTACAAAAAAAAGAGGCTTGGTATCAGTCTTAAGTTTGATCCGATTGGAAGGTCTTCCCAAGCCAGGGGCATAGTTGTTAAAAAAATTCAAAAAGAAGCTAAGCAGCCAAATTCGGCAATGAGAAAGTGTTGTCGTGTCCAGCTCATAAAGTCTGGGAAAGAGGTTACGGCGTTTATTCCAGGGAATCTTGCTCAAAAATTTGTTGATGAACATGACGAGGTTCTGATTGAGAGGATTGGTGGAAAGCAAGGGAGAACAAAAGGAGACCTGTCTGGTGTAAGGTTTCAAGTTATCAAAGTAAATGATCAGCCATTGTCAAGATTGTGGCAAGGCAAAATAGAAAAGGGAAGAAGGTAAGATGGACGAATTAAAAATCTTTGGTCTTTTTGATTCAAGCAGCGTTACTGTAAGCGACCCGGGATTAAAGAGGGTGATTAATCTTAACGCTAAACTAACTCTTAACTCGCATGGCCGGATTAAATTGGACCCGACGCGTTCTAAGGTCAATGTAGTGGAGCGCCTAATCAACCTTTTGCAGGTTCCTGGAAGCCGTGGAAAAAAACATAGGATAATTACTCGCTGGATTACTGGGAAGAAATATCGGTGTGCTAAGATTGTTATTGATGCTTTTAAGGCGATTGAGAAAAGAACGGGCAAGAATCCAATAGAGGTTTTTGTTAAGGCAATTGAGAATAGCTCACCCCGCGACGAGGTTACTTCTATAGAGTATGGTGGGGCAAGATATCCCCAGGCAGTTGATGTAAGTCCAAGGCGGAGACTTAATCTTGCACTCCGGCACATTGTTAATGGCGCTTATGATAAGGCGTTTAACAACAAGTTAACGATTACCGAAGCACTTGCAAAAGAGATTATTCTCGCTTCAGAGAATTCGGGTGAAAGTTACGCTGTTTCAAAGAAAAATGACCTTGAAAAGCAAGCAGATGCTGCTCGGTAGATAAGTTTTTGTTGAAAATTTTTGTGTTACTAGGTTAATTGTGACTTTTTTTGAAGCAAATCAGGGTCTATTAATCTTCTTTTTTAGTCAAGGAGCAGTTGCCGTATTTTTTGATATCTATCGGTTTACTGAAGGTTTTGAGTATATTTCTTACAAGAGCAGGTTTTTGCCTATATTTCTACC
>RFLO01000019.1 GCA_003693875.1 Candidatus Pacearchaeota archaeon
CTGTTTCATAGTTTAAGATATTCAATCTATATTTATTAAGGTATCGTTCGCACTATCTTCGGGGGTTGGAATAACTAAAATTAATCTTGCACAGAATTTTATTATTGCAAAAAATTCGTTGTTATTGTAGCTGTAGAAAAATAAGTTATTAATTCCAAAGTAGTAAATAATCAAAAGACTTATAAATAGAAGGGATAGGTGGAGGTATTGATTTTTTAGATTCCAGAACTGTGCCATCAGGAGATAAAATTACCTACACAAGTGCCGGTAGGAATCGGAGCCCGGGGGTTGATTATATCGGGAGGAATTTTTGTCAATCAAAGGGATTTTATAGAATTTTCCAAGATAAAAAAGGTTTTACTGAGTATCATGAAATAGAATTAGCAGGGACAAATGATAATTCTATGGGTTCACTTTATATGAGATTTATTAGAAGATGATCTTAATAGTTTTTACATATTCTTTAACTTTATCTAAGTATTCCCAGAGTCCCTTCCTTCTTTACAGCCCCGTCATTAAATAATTCTTCTAACCCCCCAAAGTTCCATGCAATTGGTTTAAAATAGCTGAACTGCAATAAATTGAAAGCAGATTATTTCTGATTTTAAGCCTGCACAAATTTAGTAAAATTTAAATATATCTGTATCTCTTAAAAATCATGAGGGATAGGTGGTCTTCCCGTACTATATTTCTTTTTGCCGCAATAGGCAGTGCTGTCGGACTTGGCAATGTCTGGCGTTTTCCTTACCTGACCTATAAGTTTGGTGGGGGGGCGTTTCTTATACCCTATCTTATTGCACTCTTTCTTATTGGAATCCCAATGCTTATCTTAGAGTTTGCTCTTGGTCAAAAAATACAAAGAGGGGCTGTTGAGTCTTTCAAAAAAATAAACAGAAAATTAAAGGGCATTGGGACAGCGGCAATTATTACTGGATTTATAGTTGTAATCTATTATGCTGTTGTTATGGCTTGGTCATTGGTCTTCTTCGTTAATTCATTTAACTTAAAGCTTCCGTGGGCCGATGATTCTAAATCCTACTTTTACAATAACGTGCTTGGCGTGACAAGTTCTGTTTCCGAAATAGGCGGGATTAACTGGACGATTCTTATTGCCCTTTTCTTTGTTTGGCTTGGGATTTACTTCTCCGTGAGGAAGGGTGTAAAAAGTGTTGGCAAGGTAGTTGCAATAACAATGCCTCTTCCAATTATTCTTTTAATTATCCTTTTTATTCGGGGGATTACCCTGCCAGGTTCTTGGAGCGGGGTACTTTACTATCTAAAGCCAGACTTTTCCACCCTCCTAAGCTCAGACATATGGATTGCGGCTATATCACAAATCTTCTTTACCCTTAGCCTTGCATTTGGCATAATGATTGCTTATGCAAGCTTCAATAAAAAAGACCAGGATGTTGTTAGTGACTCTTATATTACTGCAATAACAAACTCTGCTATAAGCCTTTTTGCAGGATTTGTGGTCTTTTCCGTCGTAGGTTATATGGCTTTTTCAACGGGAAGCAGCATAGACAAAGTAGTAGCTGCCGGGCCCGGCCTTGCTTTTGTAGTCTTCCCAAAAGCTCTCTCAATGATGCCACTTTCATGGTTCTTTTCAATCCTATTTTTTCTAACTCTATTAAGCCTTGGAATTGATAGTGCATTCTCTCTTGTAGAAGCAGTTAATACTTCTATAACCGATGTAAGGAATAAAAGGAGAGAAGAAGTAGCTTTTTGGGTTTGCCTAATAGCTTTCGTATTTGGAATAATCTTTACAACGGGGGCTGGAATTTATTTCCTTGATATTGTCGACCACTTTGCAACAAATTACGGTCTTGTTCTCGTTGGGATTTTTGAAGCGGTTGCGGTTGGCTGGATTTACGGGGCTTCAAATCTTCGCAGCTTCATAAACAGCACAAGAAAAACAAAGTTGGGAAGCTGGTGGGACATTTCCGTAAAGTTCATAATCCCATTAGCATTAATTTTCCTAATTGCTGCACAATTCATCTTAGACATAAAAAACCCGTATGGAAAATATCCTGGATGGGCTCTTGGAATCGGTTGGGTTGTTGCCCTTGTTCCTCTGCTAATCGTGCTCAACGGCTTATTTAACAGATCATAAAACATCTCTTGGGTTATGGCTCGAGTGGCTCTAATCTTTTCTTTCAAATTCGGTAAAGTGGCACTTTCCGCAATAACTTCGGTTTCCTGCCTGCGCAAGAAAAATTCCCGGTCCGCACCGTGGACAAGCCCTGCCTTTTGAAACGATTTTTTCACCCTCAATCTTGTATTTTTTGTATTTCTTTGAAGTTGGCTTGTTTTTATGCTTTTTCTTACCCTTAACCTTCGACTTTATCGCCATCTTCTACCTTTGTTTCCTCCTCCTTTGTTTCCTCTCTTTTTTCCTCAGATTCTTTTGCTTTTCTTTCTTCTTCTAATTTTTTCCGAATCTTGTTTGGAACAACCTCGATATCTTCGCGGTCCTTCGGGCTGTCATATACCACGATGTCTGCAAGAAATTTCTTTTTTCCGAAAGCTGTTTTAATTTTTTTTATGACAACCACGTCTGGAGTGCCAAATTTTGAAACAATCTCCTCTTTTTTTGGAGTTACTGCCGACTCAATTTCCACTAAAATTTCTTTCCTGTTGAGAAAAGGATTCTTAAACTCCTTTAAAACCTTCATTTTGCCTTTATAGCAAACTCCCCGTTTTCTTTAATCTTCATATGGTAAGCAACTTCCGAATTTTCATGATCAAATATATAGACCCTCCCTTTGAAAGAATCACTTGCAGGACTTTCTCCGCATTTTGGACACTTTGCTTCACTATGTATTGCTCTGCAATTAAGACACGCTTTTTCTTTTGCCATTATTTTTTCTCTTTTTTATTTGCTTTCTGGGATTTTTCCTTTTCAGCATTTATCCAATCAATCTTTCCAAGTCCTGGTTGTCTCATTGTAAGCCCAATTTTTGGTTCGTCACCCTTATACGAAATTGCAACAATCCTTGCTATGCATTTGTCTCCTTTCTGGAGGATTTTTTTCCCGTCTTTACCGGAGAGAACTCCAGTATCTGAAAAAGAGACAAAGTCATCCATTGTTTGACTGATGTGTATCATCCCCCTTATTGGTCCAAGATTTAGGAAGGCTCCAAAACTTGTAATCTCATCAACCTCTCCGTAAACAACTTCCTGAAGTTCCGGTTTGAAAACTATGAGTTTAAATGTTGATTTGTAATAGGCGGCACCATCTCCTGGGATAATTATTCCCTCATCAACATCTAGCACTTCAAGAACTGCAACAACAACTCCAAGGTCTTTATCCTGAAATCCAAAATAAGATTCCTCAAGCTGAGCTCTTACAGCTTCTCCAGTATCCATTCCAAACTTATTTGGCTCAACTCTTACGTGATCCGTTACCAATGCTTCGTAGAACATAAAACCTTGACAAAAATTTGCTTTATAAAGCTTATGTATGGCGGATTTTGAAGTTTCTTCTGTTTTGCTTTTAGCAAAGTGAAAAAATTATAAAGATGGTTTTTCGTTGCAAGAAAGCTGTAAGGGGCGAATTCGCAACTTGGAATTTTGCCTTCGGCGTTTTGTATGGAGTTAGTTTGGGTCTTCCCGTTGGTCAAACGAAACCAACAGCGATTAAGAGTGCTTTTTGTTGCACTTCGGTTTCTCAAATTGTCCTTCAGAAAGCTTCAGATAATCTCGATGTTAGAGCTACCCAAAATGAATACGACAAATACTTGACCAAAACATTTATATCTTAAAAAGACAATAAGGGTCATGGAAAAATATACTGTCAAGGTAAGGGAGAATAACTGCCTGACAGATTGGGTGCATCAACTTATTCTTGAAAAACCTAATCAGTTCAGTTTTTTGGCAGGACAATTTGTTATGGTTAAGACAGAAAAAGGAACTCGGCCATATTCTCTTGCCTCCAGCCCAGCGGAAGATTTCTTGGAGCTTTGCATAAAGAAAACAGGAGAAGTCTCCTCTGTTCTTTGTTCAGTTCAGGAAGGCTCAAAAATTCAGATTATTGGTCCAAATGGCAACTTCACTTTTAAAAGCAAGGAAGCTCAGGAGATATTTTTTATTGCAACGGGAACCGGGATAGCCCCCCTAAAATCAATGATTTCGGATATAATTGACCGCTTTAATGGCAAAATGACCCTTCTTTTTGGAACAAAAACAAAAAAAGACATTCTTTATGAGGATTACTTCAGGTTCCTTGAAAGAAAATATAAAAACTTTTCATACATTGTAACTCTTAGTCGTGAGAACTGGGAAGGGCATAGGGGCCATGTTGATGAGGTCTTAAGGAAGATTGTAAAAGAACCGCGAGCTCACCTTTATCTTTGCGGTTTAAAGGAAATGATTGAGAGTGTAAGGAAGGCGGCAGAAGAAATTGGATTCAAAGAAAACCAAATCTACTTCGAGAGGTATTCCTAACTTTTGTGGTCTTGCCCTTTTTCGGAAAACTGCCCAGGACCAAAAGCTCAATATCTCTTATGAGCTCATGCCCTTCTGATGAAACTACTCTCAAGCTAATTGAGTCTTGTTTTCTTCCATTATCCTCCTCAAATATATGCTCAATGCATGTTCTTTTGGTTTGTAAGACTTTAACAGTCTCCCTTCCATAAGATTCCCTGAAATTAATTTTTCCCGGAGATACTCCCAGGAGATTTTTTCTTGGCGCTTCACAAGAATCTGCCCAGTCAAAAATCTCTGCTACCTGTTCGTAGAAATTTATGTAGGCTTCAAAACTTGACGCCCTTTCGTTCGGGAAAACAATAACTCTGTGATAATCAACCTTTCTGTCAACGGCAAAAACCGTTCGAATTTTTGAGTTTGTCCTAAATCCCTTATAACTTAAAGCTCTTGCAAATGGCTCACTTTGAAAATCTTCTGCTCTCAATGCTTCATAAATTTGAAAGAGTTTCCCTGCCATTAAAAAAACCAAAAGACTGAGTTTAAAAATTTTTTTAAAATTACTCTGACTTTCTGTTCATTCTTCTTAGGAGTTCTTTTAACTTCTCCTGACTTGCTTCAACATTTTTGATTTCTTTGACTGAATAGATTGTTTTGTTATTTAAATTTCCTGCCTTCTCAACACGGGCTTCTCTTATGGCTTTTTTTCTCACTTCTTCAGAGATGAGAATTTTTTCGTCAGCCATATCTGAAAGCTTTTTTGCAAGCGAAATGGTGTTTCCGATACTTGTGTATTTGAGCTTTTTTCCTTCCCGTGCTGTTACAAGGTCTCCTGAATTAATTCCTATTCCAAAGAGAATCTTGTTGTTAAATTTTTTATTGTGTGCTTTAAGCCTTTCAACAATTTTAGAAGCCGTCCGTATTGCAATAATTTCATTTGCATAGGTTTTTGTTATGATTGGGGAAAAGACTATAAAAGTATACTCGCGGCGCCAATCAATGAGCCCTTTTGGTGTGCTTGTTTCCCTTACAATTGAGCGAAACTCTTCAAGGGAATTTTCGTTTAAATCTTCGAAGTTCTTAAGCCTTATAGCCAGGACACTTGAAGGATATTTCCCACCATTTACAACAAGGGATTTCTCAGCAGAACCCTCTTCCTTCTTGGTCATATCAACCATATCTTCTTTTTTATCGCTTTTGGCAGCAATACCAACCTTTCTTGTCCTTTTATACCTTATTAGAAAGTAGGCTCCGATTCCAGCAGCAATAATTGCTAAGATGATTATAAGTGAGCCTAAGCTAAATATTCCATTGTCCCCTAAATCATCTATGGATATTGCGCTTCCGGTAAGCAGGACGTTCTTTTTCAAGTTTTCAACTCCATCATCAACTACGACTTCATATTCTCCGTTTGGAGCCTTGAGGTTAAATTTTCTTACTTCTCCTTCTTTGATTCTAAGATGAAGCGTGCGCATCTCTGTTCCTATCTTGAGGTTTATTGTCCGATTATACAAGGAATTTCCGATATTTTTTATCGCAAGTATTGAGTCGTCCTCAAAATAAAATTTGGCCTTTTGTATCCTTTTCATCTCAAACTTTCTGCTATCCTGAACCTTGTCAAAAGAAGCAATAATTTTCCATTCTCCTGCAGTTGCATTCAGTGGAAATTCAATTTCCTTAAATTTTCCTGAATCAATTGTCATCTCAGTTATCTCGTCTTTTGGCGAAACAATTCTTACCATAACAGAACCCGGCATTTCCTTTCCAGACTGGTCAAAAACCTGTGCACCTATCTTAAACTTTTCTCCGGGAGTTGCTTTTTCAGAACTAATGCTTGTTTTAACAAATGAGGCTACTTGATTTACTATGAATTTTAATGTTGTGCTCCCTTCGTTTAAGACTTCATCTCCATTTGCCTCGTATGCTCTAATGTTGAGAAGGTACTCTCCTGCTTCGGATGTTTTTGGCATTGAGAAAATCTCTTTTAGATTTCCTTCCTTTATTGCCTTTGAAATTTTAGTTGCATTTGAAACCTCTACAAACCCATTAAGCGGTTTGCCATTTGCTTTTATTGCACTAACTTCAAGAATCATCTGTTCGCCAGGATTAAACCTTAGCTTATTAAGCTTGGCTGAAACCCTTACATCTCTTGAAATCCTAAAAACTTTTGTAGCAGAACTTAATTGTCCAAGAGAGGCTTTTATTTGACAATTTCCAACAATTTGGCTTAAGTTGCTAATTTCAAGGTCTTCTTTATTTAGGACCTTGTAGGGAATTTCATACTCTTGCTCTTCTTCTTTTGAGAACGCGCGTGCAGAGATCCTCACAAGATTTATTGAGTTGTTTGAACATACAAGGTCAATATTTAAGTTTCCTGAATCAGCCCCACGAATTCCAGAAACATCAACATAGATTCTGTCACCAAGATTATAAATATCCAGTGGTTCTGAAATCTTAATTTCTGCAGATACAATTCCAATGAGGAAGATTGCGATTAAAAAGATGATTCCTTTTCTCATTAACCATCAAAACAAGGAAACTATTTAAATATTATGAGTCCTCTTTCGCTAATGCCTCAGGAGTTATTGAGATAAGCGAGAATTTTTCATCAGGATTTTTCAGATTCCAGTTTATTACGTTGTCTAGAAAATCGTGGTCTGCCCCATAAACTACAACAGCAATATCTTTTTTGTCTTCACAAATTTTTCTAAGCACATAGTCTTCTCTGCGATTATTTGTGCTAATTTTAGGAATTCTTCCGTTCTTTGCTAAACTTTCCAAAATCTCAACTTCAGACTCGAGAATAAGTTCTAAAGAGCCTGCTGGAGAAATTTTTTTGCCCTGCATCCCAAGCATTGTTGTTGCTCCCGGAACAAAAGTATAGGAGCATCTATCCTCTTCGCTTAAGCTCTCTCCTAAAAAGAGATTCTCCATAGTGTAGGAATAAAGTTTTTTGAAATATTCTTTCGATCTTTCACTTCCTAACCCCTCTGAATAGACTTCGTCAATCCAGCCTCTTTTGAAGAATTCGTTTAGAATCTTTAGAATATCTCTTTGAGCGGCATTAACATCAAGGTATCTTTTCCTTAGATAACGGATTTTTTTGTCCTTTTCTTCGGTATCAAGTTGCGAGATATAATTTTCTACTACTCTGGGAAACTTATGTAGTTGCCGCACGACTACAAGGAGGTGTTTAGAATCCGGAACATAAAATTCTCTTACATAACCTACACCTTCAATTTGTCCAAGGTTCTCAAAAGGTTGGGTTGGAACTGCACAACAGGCCAGTACTCCAAGAAGAGATAATTTTCCTGGTTTCATTTTCCATATCTCATCATTCTTACTAATTCTTTTGCGCGTCCCTTAACCTGCCTGTACCACTTAGAATCAACCATTTCTTCTGCTGCTTTTTCATAGTTTTGCTTTTGAAGCGCTTTCCTTAATTTTTTGAACCCATAGAGCTTTTCTTGTCCAAGATTGTACGCCATATCAATGAGTACTGCACGCCTTGAATAATTAAGATATCCCCATGAGTTTCCCGCAAACTTTTTTGCAACTTTTTCAGCCCCATAAAAATCTTCTTCAAAGAGTGCCTCAATATCTTTTTTTAGGAGTTTTTGCCGTCCATAGAAAACATCTCTGAAATTGTATCCCATCATTTCGATACGTCTTCGTGCGTCTTTTCTTTCAAGGTTGAATCCAATTCCAATTGTCCGATGCCCTTCAGAATCCCTGTAAGAGCGGTACCTTATGCCCTCGTGACGCTTTATCATCTCTTTTATCTGCGACTCATAATCTCTTACATCATAACTTTCTGAAATTTTCAAGGGCCTTTCTTCATTTAGGTAGTCGTCAAGAGACCTTTCGTATTTTTGAGGCTGGTGTCTTTGTGGGCTTGTTTTAGGACTGTAGGAAGTTCTGCTGGAGATTAAGGTAGGTAAGGCTATAAGTTCTGCTGCAAGAATGGTTCCAAGAACTTTCCTTAATCCTTTTCTTTTTCTCATTGGGCTTTGAGATTTAAAGACTATTTAAATCTTTCGGTTGTAACTCCTTTCTAGTAGTTAACTACTTGGAGTCCAAACCTCCACCCCAGAAGAAGTTATGCGCATACCTACGGCACGCCTCTCGTGGGCAGTTCGCCTCATCTTAACAATCCGAATGGCCCTGTCTCCAAACTTTGAACTTGCAGATTCATAGAGAAGAGTCACTGAATCAGAAAGAAACCTTAGGATGTCTGTTTTTGTCCATTCCCCCTCTACAGGATGAAAGCTCTCATATTCTATAGTTTCATCTGCAGAAACTGTCGTAACTTTCAATCTTTTCAAAAGAGAGGTTAGCTCAAACATAGTCTCCCTTATTTTACCTTGCTCTTCAAGATTAAGGGCAAGAACAGAAACTGGGTCAAAACAAATCCTTCTTATGTTAAATTTTGAGATAAGGCTTGTGAATTCTTTTTTTAGGTCTGAAACAGAAGTTTTTGGAGAAAAGCGCAAAAAATGAATCTTTCCTTCTGAACTAAGCTTGGTAAAGTCCCATCCGTAGGACATTGCATCATTTAGGACCTCAACAATGTCAGGCTCAAATGAACAGTAAAGTCCATTCTCTTCAAATTTTGTTACTCCATTCCATAGAAATTGCAAAAGAAAAGTCGTCTTTCCACTTCCCGGGCCTCCAACAATCAGGTTATCAGAATTTCTGACAAAACCTCCCTGGCAAAGCCTATCAAAACCTACAATGCCCGTAGGACACCTGTCTACCACCCCTTCCATTAAGATTTTACGAAGTAAATCTTTATAAATTCTTTTGTTTTTCGTGTTTGATGAAAACCTTAAATCTTCATTGCGACTACATTCACTTTAAAGCGTTGAAAAAAGCATTAAAATCCATAGAGGAAATCGCCCCAAACCAGAATCTTGAGGGGGGAAGTGAGAACTGCCTTGTTGTTTTAGTAGCAGTTGAAAAAGGAGATAATTCGGAAGTGGTTGAAGAGTTTTCAAAGTCTGTAATTGAAATTGCGAGAAATGTAAAAACAAAAAAAATTGTCCTGTATCCCTATGCCCACCTCTCAAGTAATCTTGCTTCGCCAACAAGGGCAGTAAAAATTCTTTCCGAGGCAAGAGAAAAATTGAAGGATTTTGAGATAATTAGTGCTCCCTTTGGCTACTATAAGGAGTTTGAACTCAAAGTAAAAGGACACCCTCTTGCCGAACTTTCAAGGGAGATTCATGGAAATGAGGAAGAGGCAGAGATTCTTGAAGAGGAAAGGGAAAGAATCCTAAGAGAAATTACGAAATCCAAGCTGGACACCTCAAAACTTATGGAAAATGACCACCGCATAATTGGTGCGAAGATGGACCTTTGGAGTTTTAACAGTGCTGCTCCGGGAATGGTTTTTCTTCATGACAGGGGGCTTTACATAAAAAACAAATTGATTGAATATTGGAGAAAAATTCACAGGGAAGAAGGCTATATTGAAATCTCAACTCCGCAAGTTCTCGATAGGCGGCTTTGGGAAGTGTCTGGTCACTGGAGACTTTACAAAGAAAATATGTTTACCACAAAATATGAGAACCGCGATTTTGCAATTAAACCTATGAACTGTCCGGGCGGAATGCTCGTTTATAAAAGTTCTCCAAAATCTTACCGTGATTTTCCGTTAAGAGTTTCAGAGCTTGGAATAGTCCACCGTCTTGAGCTTTCCGGCGTTTTGTCAGGACTTTTTCGGGTTATTCAATTTATGCAAGATGATGCCCATATTTTTTGCACCGGAGAGCAACTCCACAAGGAAATAGTCGGGGTGCTCAAGATATTTCAGAGGATGATTAGAGACTTTCATTTTTCAGACTACCGGTTCACGATAAGCACTCGGGGAGAAAATAAAAAAGAAAAATATCTCGGCGATGACAAGACTTGGGCCTGGGCAGAGAAAACTCTTGAGAAAGGAGTAAAGGAGCTGGGAGTTAAATTTGAGGAAATGAAGGGCGAAGCAAAGTTTTATGGACCAAGTCTTGATGTTCACATTAAGGATTCGCAGGGAAGAGAATGGCAGTGTTCAACACTCCAGCTTGACTTTGCCCTTCCAAAGAGATTTAACTTAAAATACAAAGATTCCGACGGAAATGAGAAAACGCCTTTTATGCTTCACCGTGCAGTCTTTGGTTCTCTTGAAAGGTTTATGGGGATTATAACAGAGCATTTTGAGGGAAAATTCCCTATGTGGATTAGCCCAAATCAAATAAAGGTTCTGACACTAAACGATGAGGTAATAGATTATGCAAATGAAGTTTACAAAAAACTCTTTGATGAAGGATTTCGTGTTGAAATTGATACCCGTTCTGAAACAATGGGAAGAAAAGTAAGAGATGCACAAATACAAAAATTTAATTATCTTGTTACAATCGGAGAAAAGGAAAAAAAGGCTTCAAAGATTGCTGTAAGAAAAAGAGATTCGAAAAAAATTGAAGAAATGGATGTTGATAGTTTTATAGAAAATCTTAAAAAAGAAATCAGGGAAATGAAATGAGGCTGGCAAGTCTTTTAAATGAACTTTACAAGACAAAAGCCTTTTTAGAGTTCAAAAAAATGTTTCCAGAATCCTTTTTTTGCGCAGGATTCTTTATTATCGAAGATGATTGTCTTTTTGAATCAACCCTTGATTTCTTCATTCCAAGCAAAAAGAGGATAGCCTCTTTCAAAAAACCTTTTGAAAAATTTAAGATACATGAAGACGTAATAGAGGATTCTATTGAGCAAAGCCCAAAAATATCTCCGGACCTTGATACGCTCTGCGATAAAGTTCGTGAAGCAATTTCTAAGGATAACAAATCCTTTATGTTGAAAAGAATGATAGCTCTTATTTCTAAAGGAATGTGGACGGTTAATTGTATGGGGTCTGGATTCGGTTTTTTAAGGGTAAAAATTCCTGCCAATGGACATGGTGAAATTTTAGTTGAAAAAATTAATTTCGCGGCTTTTTCACAATAAGGTTTATGTTTCTTTCTTCCCAGGATTTAAGAATAATAAAATTGCAAGAGGAAAAAAGCTCCCTTATCTCCTCAATTTCAAAAACATATGTGTATCTTTTGACATTTCCGCAGGAGCTCCATGGGATGTAACATTCCTTTCCCTTGTTTTTTAAGCGTGGAGATTTTTTGCCCCAAACAGAAATTAGTGCTGTTGCTCCATCTTTTAGAACTCTGAAAAGTTCCAGGGCAATTTTCTCCTTGATTCCTTGCCTGAGATACAATGTAAAAGGGAATAGCAGATAGCATAGTCAAAAAAATTATCTTCAAAAGGAAGGCTGGAAGCTTCGGCTTTGAATAGAATTGCATTTAGTTTTTTATTTTTCACATTTTTTCAGCAAGGTTTAACATCTCGTAGGAAAAATCTACACCATAAAAGGTTCCCGGGCCATAAAAATTTCTCCCAGTTCCACAACCTAAATCAAGAATCTTCCCGTGCTTTTTCCCAAGAAATTCCCTGACTGTTTGTGGGATTTTTGTTCTGTATTTGTTCCAGGAAGGAGCAATTCTATCCCAGACGCTCTTTGACTCCATAAAATAATTTGCTTAAAAAAGTTTAAATAACTAATTATTTTAATTAGAATATGGAAAAGAGATGGGTTGTGTATATTCTTTTGCTATTGACTTTTCCCCTTGTAAGCCCTACTCAGTGTGATAATAATGATGTTATAATTCGGCTTTCTGGCAAAACTAACGCCCACGCAGAGACTTGGGATTTTAATCCTCCCAGGTATCTCGAAAAGATTTGCTATTCCAAAATTTTTGGAAGAGAAATCCAAAATGGTCACAATTGTGATCCTCAAAGGAACCTTGTTTTAAAGCTTTCTGGCAAAACTAACGCCCACGCCGGAGGCTCCTCATCGGGATATACAACTACTGTCTGTTACAGGGGCCTTTCCTGTAGGTTAGTTCAGGGACAGTGCTCTGGTTCTGAAAAAGCTATTGTGAAACTTTCCGGTAAAGATAATGCCCATTTGGAGATTCCAGGGGGGTCAAATTACCCTTTCTCTGTTTGCTGTTCTACTGGTTCGGTAGGCTCAGGGAGGGTAGAGGCAATGTGGTGGTCTTTATCAAGTGGTGGAAAGACTTCATGGGCCTACCAAGGGGAAACTGTTCTTTTAAGGCTGATGAATGGTTTTGGTAATCTTCCTTATGCTATTTATGATTTGGTGAACAGCAAGACTGTAAAGACTGGAAAGCATAATTCCGGCAGTCCTTGGAATGTAAGTTGGACAATTGATAAAAGCTATCTTACGGGAATGAAGAGTGAAGGCAAATTTAATTTCACCGTAGACTTTTCCGGCAAAACCTATTCCCCAAAAGAAATCTTAAGTGTCTCTTTTTGTGGTGATGGCAAGGTTTCCCAGGGATTTGAAGAGTGCGATACGGGGAGGAGTCAACAAAGAAGGCCAACTGCAGGTTATGGAGAAGTCAAAACATATTGTAATGCAACTACCTGCAAAATAACCGTTGTAAAGGGCCCTTATTGCGGGGATGGCAATGTGCAAAAACCTCAAGAACAATGTGACTGGGGAAAGGACAATGGAAACCTTTCCAAAAGGAAGCCAAACGGGGATTACTGCTCTTCTCAGTGTAAACTTTTAAACTATAACCCGAACAGCTGGCTAAAATGGAAAGATTTAAACGGAAAGGAGATTACTTCTGCATACCGCGGAGATACGGTTGTTCTTTATCATTCCCACTTTGGTAGGAATCCCCAAGGATTTGAAATTGTTAACCGAACTGGGGCAAAACTTGCCTCTATTCCAAAAACAAAAGTGAAATACAATTCAACTTCAAAAGAACTTACTGCTTATTATATCATACCTAATGGGCTGGACATAAAAAAATACTCTCCCCTAAGATTCTATGAGATGGGGGACAAGTCACGAAAAAGCAATTATTTGACAATAAAGAAAAAAGGTGGTGGAGGTGGCGGCGGGGGGGGCAACAAGATCAGAGATAAAGACCCAAAAATAAAATTGACGGGGGTTTCGTGTGGCAGTTTAATTAATAAGGGTGAAGAAAAAAAGATTATAATTAATTTTTCTGATGCAAACGACCTATTGAGTGGCTATGTAAAAATAGATGGAAAGAAAGTTAAAACTTTTAAGGAATTGTCTTCTCCACAAATCTCTGTAAAATATAAATTCGATAAGACTGGCGTGGTGGAGATTGAAGCCTATGCAGAAAATAGCAGGGGAGAAAAAGCCCAAACTGCAATAAATGTTATAGTCTATGATTCCAAGACATCTGGAAAATATGCTGCCCCGTGCATAGGCAATCCTTCAAGTTTTATGAAGTTTAAAGGAGATTATGTTTTCTTTGATGCAAGTGGCACGAAGGCTTATCAGTTCTCTTCGGGAAGTCATAAAAGTATCGCCCTTAAAAATCTTAAATTTTCATGGGAATTTAGTGATGGAAGGAATAATCCTTATAAAGATGGCGCAGATGAAAGATCTTATAGGTTCTATAAAGCATTTGAAACACGAAAAGGATACAACTGGGCAAAGTTAGAAGTTTCAGTTAAATAAGCTTATTAAGCCTAAAAATATTAGACTTATATGGATTATTCAAAGCTTTGCGCAGTTTATGAAAGGTTGGAAGGGACAACAAAGGGTCTTGAAAAAACCTCAATTGTTGCAGAATTTCTCAAATCAATAAAGAACTTTCCTGAAGCTATTTATCTTTTGCAGGGAAAAGTTTTTCCCGACTATGACACAAGAGAACTTGGACTATCTGAACAGCTTGTTATAAAGGCCATTGCAAAGACCGGCGGGGTTTTAGAAAAGGAGGTTACATCTCTTTTTAAGAAGCTTGGCGATCTTGGCCTTGTTGCAGAGGAGATTATCTCCAAAAAAAAGCAAACATCGTTGTTTTCTAAAAAGCTAAAAATTGAAGATGTTTTAAGAAGCCTTAGAAAAATTGCCGGCTTTGAGGGTGGAGGCTCAATAGAATCTAAGATTAATTCAGTTGTTGAGCTCCTTCATAATTCTAGTCCAAAAGAAGCAAGATATATTGTAAGAACTGTTCTTGGAGATTTGAAGGTTGGTGTAGGCTCGGGAATTTTGCGTGACGGAATTGTAGAGTTCTGTTTCAATCCAAAGAGCATATCTGAGAAAAAGAAACTGGTTGAGGTTGTTCAGGAAGCTTATGACAAGACCAACGACTTTGCCGAAGTGTTTATCAGATGTCTTGAGAATAGTCTTGATAAGATAAAGCTTAGTCCTGGAAGGCCCGTAAAAGTAATGCTCTTTCCAAAAGCAAAAGATATAAGCGACGCATTCAGGATAGTGGGAAAACCAGCGGCTTTTGAGTACAAGTATGATGGGTTCAGGATGGTTATAAACAAAGACAACAAAGATAATGTAAAAATTTTTACTCGCCGCTTGGAAAACGTAACCAAACAATTTCCAGACGTTGTGTCTTCTGTTTTGTCAAATGTCTCAGCAAAAAGTTTTATTATTGATTCCGAGGCCGTTGGTTATGATAAAAAAAGCGGAAAATATACTCCTTTTCAAGCAATCAGTCAACGCATAAAAAGAAAGTACGGGATTGAGAAGATGGCGGCGGAGCTTCCAATAGAGCTTGTAGTCTTCGATATAATTTTTTTGAATGGGAAAAACTTAATAGACACCCCTTTTGAGAAAAGAAGAAAACTTCTTGAAAAGATTGTTAAGCAAAAGAAGAAAAAAATAGTCCTTGCAAAACAGATTATAACTGATAGAGAAGAAGTTGTTGAAAAGTTTTACGCAGAAGCGATAAGCAATGGTCAGGAAGGCCTTATGGGAAAAAACCTTAAGGCACCCTATAAGCCTGGTTCAAGGGTAGGATATGCAGTTAAGCTAAAACCAAAAGATCGCGACTTTGACCTTGTAATCACAGGTGCTGAATGGGGGACAGGAAAGCGTGCAGGATGGCTTACAAGCTTTGATGTTTCATGTCGCGACGGTGAAAAGCTTCTTGCCGTCGGTAAGGTATCCACTGGCTTAAAAGAATTAAGCGAAGAAGGCTTAAGCTTCGAAGAAATGACGAAGATTCTTAAAAAGCTGATAATTTCAGAATCGGGAAGGCATGTTAAAATCAAACCCCGGATAGTTGTAAGCGTTCAGTTCCAAAATATTCAGAAATCGCCAACTTATGAGTCTGGTTATGCTTTAAGATTTCCAAGGATAAATGCCCTCCGCCCTGACCGAGGAATTTACGACATAGCAACCCTAAAAGACATAAAGTCTTCTTCCAAATGAGCCCACGGAGATTTGAACTCCGGACCTCCGGCTTTCTTCGACTGAAGAGAAGCTAATGCCCCCTTGGACATCAGTCTTATAAGACCGGCGCTCTAACCGGGCTGAGCTATGGGCTCTTTAAAAGAAAAGTAAGGTAACTTAAAAAGCTTATGATAATGTCTGGTTCAATTAAGCTTATAAACAAAAATGTTTTTTTTGCTTAATGTTAATTGGACTTGTCGGAAAGCCATCGTGTGGAAAATCCACTTTTTTTAAAGCCTCAACAATGTCTAATGTCCTGATTGCCGGTTACCCTTTTGCGACAATTGAGCCAAATCATGGGGTTGGTTATGTTCGGGTAAAATCTCTTTGTACCGAACTTGGAGTGAGGTGCAATCCAAGAACCGGGTTTTGCAATGGAAAATTCCGTTTTGTTCCGGTGGAGATTATAGATGTTGCGGGTCTTGTCGAGGGGGCAAGCGAAGGCAGGGGCCTTGGAAACAAGTTTTTAGATGATTTGAGGCAGGCAGATGCACTCATTCATATTGTAGATATATCTGGCACAACAGACTCTGAAGGAAGAGAAGGATTTGGTGACCCAATAGAAGATGTCCTTATGCTTGAAAAAGAACTTGATAAGTGGTACTACGGAATTTTTATGAGGGTTTGGGCAAAACTTTCAAAGACTATTCAAACTTCAAAACAAGACTTTGCAAAATCTGTTGCAAAACAATTTTCTGGCCTTGGAGTAAAAGAAGGCGATGTAAGAAAAGTTGCAGAGAAACTTAAACTTGACACGAGCAATCCAGACTGGACAGATGGTGAGCTTGAAGAATTTTCAAGAGAATTGAGATTGCTTACAAAACCAACGCTCATTGCCGCAAATAAAGTGGATAAACCAAATTCAAAAGAAAATCTTGAGAGATTAAAACAACGTTTTCCAAATGCAACAATAATCCCTTGTTCTGCTGATGCTGAACTATCCCTTCGGCAAGCCGCATCAAAGGGCCTTGTGGGGTATTTTCCAGGGGACAAAGAATTTGTTGTTCATAAGGAGAACCTTTCTGATATTCAAAAAGATGCTCTTGAAAAAATAAAAAAGAATGTCATTGATGAATATGGCTCAACGGGGGTGCAGGAAATCCTTGATAAAGTAGTCTTTGAGCTTTTAGGCTACATAGCCGTCTTTCCAGCGGGTTCAAAGCTTCAAGATAGCAAGGGAAATATTTTGCCTGATTGTTTCCTGATGCCTCCGGGCTCTACAACTCTTGACTTTGCCTACCACCTTCATACCGATATCGGAGATAAATTTGTAAAAGCAATTGATGTCCGAACAAAAACAGCTGTTGGAAAAGATCATGTATTAAAACACCGCGATGGAATAGAGATTATGACAAATTAAAGTAAAAACCAGTAAACAAATGGGGGCGGCAATGTCTGGCCTTGGCGTTTATGTCTTTGTTGAATTAAATCCTCTTATAGGCTCCCATAAATTTTTATACTCTGGCAAGGTTAGAATATGATGAAATACAGAATTTTGCTTATTGTGTTCTCTGTTTGTCTCGTAGCTTCCGCTATCCTCTCGGTTATCCCCCCGTCTAATGTTTGTGGGGCGAATAACTCGGGCTGTTCTATTGTTAACAATTCAAAGTATGGCAAGACTTTTGGCGTAAGGAATAGTTACTGGGGAATTTTTGCATTTACTGTTCTGATATCTCTTACAATTTCCCAGCTTGTTAAGCCAAATAAAAAGAAGGAGAATTTTATAGCTCTTGGAATAATCCTTGGTTCAATTGTGGCAATATATTTTATTTATCTACAGTTGTTTGTTATCAAGGCATACTGCAAATACTGCATGGTAGTGGACATAGGGATTTTATTTGCACTTGCCATAATAGTCGTAGATAGGCTTTTTCAGTTAAGATGGAAATAAAGGTTTTGGCAAAACCGTCATCTCCGTTTCAGAAGATAGAAAAAGTTTCTGAAAATGAATTCATAGTATTCTTGAAAAGCCCCCCCTCAAAGAATAAGGCGAACTTAGAACTTATAAAAATTTTAAGAAAATATTTTAATGACGATGTTTTTCTTGTTAGAGGAAAAAATTCTAAAAGGAAGGTATTAAGGATTGGCAATGGGAATTAAATATTTTGAGGCTCCGGATATAGAAGAAATAGCAAAAGAAATGGTAGCCCTTCTTGGATGGAGGCACATTCACCTGGAAGATGTGGCTTTTGTGAGAAGTTTTGGTTCAACAGCAAGGTACACTATAGCTCGCTGTCATTCCCTTGGACGGGCAATGCAGGTTGGAATGAAAAGGAAAAGGGGGTTTTATTTAATTGAGGTTATATCCGAGAAGTTTGACAAACTTCCCGATGATGAAAAGAAAAAAGTTATATTGCACGAATTAATGCATATTCCAAAAAGCTTTGGAGGGGGTTTTGTTCACCACAACAAAGTGCATGATAAAGCCATCGATAAGATATATCAAAGATATCTTAAAATTAAAGACAACAAATGGTTCTAAGAAATATAGATTATTTTGTAAATGGTAAGAAGAAAAGAATTAAGGCCCGGGTTTGTCGGACAATTCTTGATAAATTTATCGGATTAATGTTTAAAAAAAGTTCGCCGCCACTTATCTTTGAATTTGGAAGAGAGAAAAAACTTTCAATACATTCTTTTTTTTGTGTTCCGTTCAGAGCCGTA
>RFLO01000020.1 GCA_003693875.1 Candidatus Pacearchaeota archaeon
CTTTTTAACCATTATTTTTTGTTTAGGGCCAAAATCTTTGTAAATTTCCCTTACTAAGCGTTTTATCCTAAGTGGTTTATTTGTTATGTGAACTTCATAAGAATGAATCTTTTCCCCCATATCGCAAACTATTTTTTGAATTGAATTCTGTAAATGGGTTAAATCAAAGGTTATAAATTCTACTAATATGTCCCACTCCCCGGATAATACCGCTACCCAATCAGAAAAGGGATGCTTTCTAAAGTAATCGAGAATTAAACTATCGCTATAAATTTCAGAGTTAAGTTTAATCATCAAGGAATAAGTTTCCATATTCAATGCACCAATATCAACTAATACGGAGAATTTCTTTATAACCCCCATTCTAATGAGGCGCTCAATTCTATACTTTATTGCATTCTTGCTAAGGCCCACTTTTTTTGATAGTTGGGTGTTGCTTTGTCTTGCGTCTTCTGACAACTCATAAAGAAGCCTTCTATCTTTTTTATCAATTAATCTGCTCATTAATTTTAAAAAGCAGTTATTTGCTTTTAAATTTTCCTATTTTTCTCAAAAATTCTCCAAAAAGTTTTATATCTTTTAACCACTTGTTAATAGTAACTAAATGAGGGAGAAAAAAATGCTAACAAATAAAGAGGTTGTAAAATACGCAGAGTCTAAGGGATTCAGGAAAGCTATAAAGGTTGCCCCCGTCTATGTGAGAGATCTTCCGGAGGGGAGTGTATGCGTTAGGACAAGAGAGGGACTTGAAAAAGTCCTTGTAGAAAGTGAAGGCTCCCTTGTTCTTTGCAGGGGGGTAAACAACAATGACCTATGGATTCAAAAAAGAACAAAGCTTGAAAAAAACTACAAGTCAGGGGAATACAGGAACATGGATGATTACGGAAAAGAGATTGTTTACGAATTTGAAGTTAACGGAAATCGTATCAGGAGAAATGGGGGAACAAGATATACTCCAAAGCCTGTAGTCAGAATGGTCTGTATAATTGATGAACCTTTTGAAGTTATGACCTCTTGGAGTGAAGAACCCCTTAGGGGGGAAGCAGGAGATCTTCTTGTAAAGGCAGGCGAAAACGACTACTATCCACTTGGAAGGAAAGAATTTGACAAAACATACAGGTTTATAGAATAGTTGCTTGTTTTTCTTTTTTAAAAACAAATTCATTTGTATAGTTTCTAGAACTTTTAGTGGGGCCACCCGGATTTGAACCGGGGTCGCGAAGTCCCAAACCTCGAATCATAACCAGGCTAGACCATGGCCCCATAACCGAAGACGGTTTTTCTAATTAATAAAGTTAATGCCTTATAGCTCTTTAAAAATTTTGCTAACCATGTGCCCCTTTTTCACAGAAGCCCTTAACTTGAAATGGAGCAATAGATTACTACGGGAGTACCCAAAATAAATTGAGAAAAATATTTAAGCCACGAATTAAGGCAGAATTTTGCCTCTTCTCACAAGGGCCCTTCCCCAAGGCTATATTGGCATTCTTAATCGGTAGCTTCCCAAAAAATGAATTAGACACCATACTTACATTTTTGCATAGATAATCTGGGCTGCCTTTCATCAGACCAATTAGTTAGTTTTATCCGGATAACCTTATCTGCAGAAAATTCTTTCTTTCCTTATTCTATTCCTTACTATATTGGGGTTATAAAAAACATTCTATAAATTTTCTTAATTAGTTGTCATAAAGCGGTCACACTACTTCCCGCTCTTTTTTCCCTTTTCTTCTTTCTTCTCAGCCTCGGCTTCTTCAGCCTTTCTTACCGCTTCCTGCTTTTTTGCTATTTTAGCAAAGAATTCGTCAAGTTCCTTTCGTTTTTCTGGGGGAGTTTCTGTCTTCTGAGAATTTATTTCTTCTGCATACTTTCCTTCTCTAATTTCTTCTAAAACCTCTTTTGGGTCTTTGCTCTCAATTAAAACCCCGTTTGCCATACAGGTGCCAATAACTGACTTTACAGTAGACAAAAAAGTTTTAGATAACATACTTTCATGTTTTGCCTTAGCAATCGAAATAACCTGCTCAATTGACATATTCCCTACTTTTTGCTTTAGGCGCGCACCAGACGATTTTTCAATGCCAAGTTCTTTTTTTATTAGCTCAGAGGTTGGGGGTGAAAGAACCTTTATTTTGAATTGTTTTGTTTTTGCATTCACATCTAAGTGAACTGGAACAGTTATTCCTTTAAACTCTGCAGTTGCCTCATTTACCTTTGAAATTACTTCTCCAAGATTTATCCCCATGGGTCCAAGTGACTGGGCTACCGCCGGACCTGGCGTCATATTTCCCCCTTCAACAAGCAATTTTATCACGGCCATAGTTTACCCGACATATGCTTATTTAAAAAATTAACTATCTCCTTCCTCCCGCCGAATTACCCGGACATTGTCAAGTTTTACCGTTACTGGTATTTGGACTGCAGCTTCAAGAAGGGAAACTATGCATTCCCCCTTGACTTTATCAACACGCACCACCTTTGCCTTCTCATTCTTGAAAGGTTCTGAAATCATCTCAACTATATCTCCCTTCTCAATCTTCATGTCCGTGGCTACCGGTTCAAGAGAGGGCTTTACTTCTTTGTAAGTTACTACTTTTGGCAATATTCCCTTCACATATGGGAGATTGAAAACGGCTTCTTCGGCATGTTCTCTGTCAGGTGCTTCAATTAAGATGTAGCCGCGAAGTCCGTGCGGCCTTGCAAGTGAGTAGATTTTAATTCCTTTTTTTAGGATCTTGTCTGCAATCATCTCAAATGCCCTATCCTCTTTATTAGTTGTTACCTTGACTACAAAAATTGAAGAGTTAAACTCCTTTTCAGGCTCCTTTTTCCTTTCTTCCTCTTCTACCTTTGGCTCCTCTAAGCTTAATTCCTTCGAATCCTTTGTTCCCTTGATTTTTGGGGCAAAGGACTCCTTAGGCTCAGATTCCTCTTCAAGATAGTCAAACTCGTCTTCAAATCCTATTGCCATTTAACGCAATCTTCTTTTTTGCTTATAAACATTTTGGTGCGCTTGCCACGTCTTAAAGTAACAAGAACACGGCAAAAATTTAACAGATTCCTTGTTTTTAAGGTTTTTGATTGTATTTAGCCACTGAGCCATACACATTAACATTTTGGGACCAATAATAAAATTCCTAAAATTAAAATTTTGTGTTTAGTTTTAAAACTACTCTTACTTGTGGTGTTGCGTATGACTTAAAACCTTAAGTTTCAAAGCAAACCAACACCCAAATACCTTGGTAAGCCAAGGAGAAATTTATTCAAACTTAACGAAATAGTTGTGGCACCACAATTTTTTTATAGTGTCCTTTATGATTATGCTTTTAAAAATGAGATACAAAGCTACATTTGGAATTGATTGTGGAGTTTCTGTGGGTTTTACCAAAGTCCCGCATTATGAAAAGGTAACAAGAATTATCTATGCAGACAACCCCCAAGATGCCTATAAAAGAGCTATGGGTGTGGCAGAGGAGCTTGCAGATAATTACTTGAGTAATCCAGAAAGCAACTTAACAACTGTTAGATTAATGCTTCTAAAAAGTCGCGGAAGAGAGGTTCCTTTTGATGTTTCAGAAGCTGTTGTCAAACGCGGTATGCTGGAACATTTATTGTCTCTTTTTCCTAAAGGCGTATACAGCAATGAAAACTGATTTGCTCTTGCCAGCCCTGCATTCTTTTTTGTACATCGGTTTGACAGTTTGTTGAGATAATTATTGAAAAACAAGCGTTGTGTCCAGCTTATCCTTTCTTTTCAACTTTTTCTATCTCGCCTCCGCGAATTTTCACCTTGTATTTTTCTCCCTCAAATAAGACATCCACATCAAAATCGTTTAATTTTTTTTGTTTTACTTTTAAGATTTCCGCCCCGGGCATTTCCCTTTTTATTTTCTCTTCAACTGCTGTCTTTGTGTTTGTTACATTTATCTCTTTTTTTGTTGAACCAATCTCCCCTATAAAATAAGATTCAAGGAGGTTTTTTGCGTTCATTGAGTGTGGCTTTCCCTTATTTTTCGTTTTAAATGCGTCGGTTGCATCTTTTCCACAATAGGGTATGATGGTGTCTGAGCCTCCGGGATGAAGGGAGATATAAGAGCTTACATCAAACACTCTTCCCGAGATTATTAAGTAACAGTCAGAAGGTGTATTGTGTTTTGAGACTTCTTTAAATGTTAAAACCGAACTGTTTTTTGTAGTGCCTAAAAAAACTGCTGGTTTTGAGTCTTTAGCTGAGGTTGAGGGAACGCTTGAGAAGTAAAGAACTGCAAACAAGACAAAGGTTAATGTTAATAAAAAAAGGATTAAAGACCCATATAGGCTCTGTCTTCTTTTGTTAATACGTTTGCAAAGTATCAGAACCCCGCATATGGAGTGTATATAAAATAAAGGAATAAAGATTACCGGCATAAGGATTACATGAAAAAAATATGCAGTGCCGTAACTTGTAAAATCAATTAGGGGATATTTTGACAAAACAAAGCCGGAAAATATTGTAAGAATTGTTATCACTAAAAGCAACCACGCAGTTACACGAAGAATCTTAAAGACGTGCTTCATTTAAACAGAAAAAATTTTCATTACAAGAGAAATTAAAAAGCCAATGGCTCCGATGATAAGAAGTCCGATAACTGTCACCTTAGAAATTGTCTTAAATTCGTAAAGGGTGGGTTTTTTCAAAAGTCTCCACACCCTTGAGTATCTGATAAATGTTGATGATAACCTCTTTGAAACCTTTTTTATCATCTTTTAGCAAGAAAAGTCTTCTTTTTAAATTATTCTTTTATGAATTCAATGCCCAATGCTCCCTCCATATCCTTCCTTCTTGCCTCCTCGATGGGAATTTTTTCCCCTGAAATCTGCGGTGAGCGAACTCCTGTTACAATCACCATAACCTTTATAGTTTTTTCCATGTCTTCGGATATTTGAGCACCTGAGATAATCTTCGCATCTGGAGAGAGTTGTTCCCCTATCTTTTGAATTACAATTTTATATTCTTCAAGAGAAAGGTCATTTCCGCCAATAACATTGACCAAAGCTCCTTTTGCATTCTTTATATCCACATCAAGAAGGGGATTGTTTAGTGCCTTGTCTACTGCTTCGATAGCTCTTTGGTTAGTATCTGACTCTCCGACTCCTATGAGAGAAACCCCTCCATTAGACATAATCGCCCGAATGTCTGCAAAGTCAAGATTTACAAGTCCTGAACTTGTTACAAGCTCTGTTATTCCCTTAACAGCATTTGTCAAAATTTCATCTGCTACTTTAAAAGCCGTTGGAAGGGGAAGATCTGGTGCAAGGTCTAGTAATTTATCATTTGGTATCACAATCAGTGTATCAACTATCCCCTCTAACCTTTCAAGTCCTTCCATTGCATTTTCTATTCTTTTTGCTCCTTCTACCGTAAAAGGAAGTGTCACTACCCCAATAACCAAGGCTCCTTGCTTTTTTGCAATCTCTGCTACAACTGGGGCTCCGCCGGTACCGGTGCCGCCTCCAAGTCCGCATGTGATAAAAATCATGTCTGAGTTAGAAAGCTTCTTTTTGATTTCTTGTTCCTGCTCTCTTGCAGCCTCTGCTCCGATTCTGGGGTTTGAACCGGCTCCAAGTCCTTTTGAAAGTTCTCTTCCAATTAAGATTTTAACATCCGCATTTGCGTAAAGAAGGTCCTGTGCATCCGTATTGATTGCGATTATCTCTCCTCCACGAATTCCAACTTCCCGCATTCTGGAGACTGTATTTCCCCCGCCGCCCCCAATTCCAACAACTTTTATCCTTGCAGATTGTTTCTTTAAGATTTCCTCTAATTCTCTGTCAATTTCAAGACTTTCCCTCCTCTCAAAAGAAACTGGCTGAAAATCCGACTCACCTGAACTCTGCATAACTATCCCTTGTTTTGAAAGTTTTTAAGATTTTGTGGTGTCTAGGCTAATTTTTCTGTCTTTCTCTTCAAAAGAAATCTCAAATCCAAGAATTTCCTTAAACTTGTTCTTAAAAAGTAAGATTATCGGCTCAACATTCCGATCCCCCTTAAAAATAATGTTTTTTTCCTTGATGTCAAAATCAAATCTTTGCTTGAAGAAAAAATCCTGCAATGCATTTACTTTTTCTTTTTCATCTGTTATCATGCGTAAAATCTTGTATGTGTATGTTACTTTTTTGCCTGCTAATGGATGATTAAAGTCTACAAGAACTCTTCCCCCAGAAGATGACAAAACTCTTGCAAGCTTCCCGTCAATTGAAAGTTGCATTCCTCGCTGCGGGTTGATGTTTTGTGATTGAAAAAATTTTAATGGCACTGTTTGAACAAGTGTGGGATTGCGCCTTCCAAATGCTGCTTCTGGGTTAAGCTCTACTTCATATTCTTTTCCGACTTCCTTTCCTTTAAGGTCACTATCAAGTCCTGGCGGAAGCATTTTATGACCCACACAAAGAAGAAATGGCTTTATGTCTTTTGTGTCTATTCCACTTTCCTGTGCCACCTTTTTGTTAGTTGTGTCAAAAACCTTTCCTGTCTCAGAAATTTTCCCTGTAAATTCAATTTCTATAAAATTTCCTTTTTCAACTCCCATCCTAACATGGGGTTTGGAGGCTTTTTAAGATTTGTCAATTTCCTACAATTGCTTTCCAAGTGTTGCGAACCGTATTTTCGCCCTTTGATTTATTGATCCAATAAGAATCGCTAACGCGATCACCTGGGAACCTGTGTTTATCGTATCATCAATTATCCAGAATTCTTCAATCTCTTTTATCCTTTCAATGTATTCTTTTTTTATTCCCATAGTCTCCAAGTGGCTTTTTACATACTGTCTTCTATCACCGTAAGAGCGCTCTAATGGAAAAATTTGTGCAAAGGGGCGGCTTTCAAAATAATCTGCACCAAAATATTCTGCTACAGCTCTTGCAATCCTTTCATTTACATCAAATCTATAACAGAATTCGGGAAGAGAGTTCGGAGCGCCAATAAATGCTGCGTTGCTTCCAATGCCCCTTTTTTCAATTTCAATTACCAATCTCCCAAAAAAATAACTTAGCACAGATAACGCTCTTCTTTTCTTTAAGTTACCATCGAAGTATAATACCTCTGCACCTTTTCTTATATCTTCTTCTATAATATCGCGGCAAGATTTATAGTTAAGTATCTCAAGAGAATAAGAATCCTCACAATCACTAGTGGGGACATAGTCTCCAAGAGAGAATCCGATAGCAAAAATTTTTTGTCTAAATTTTGCTTTTTTAAATTTCCTTGGAAGGGTTCTTTCTTGATATTTTAATTTTCCTTTTTCAAAATCATTTAAAAAATGTTTCAAATCGCCTTGTCTACCCGCCATCGCTGTTGGCTCTGACGAAAAAATTTGGCATGGTTTGTCAAATCCCCACAGTACCCCAAGTGACGGGACGCTAACATCATGGGCAGCTAAGACTCCAGCAGCCCTGTCTGTTACAAAAAGAGCATCCTCTGGATCTGCCTTAAGGCTCCTTAGACAAGCTTCAAGAGATTTTTTTAGAGACTTTCCCGAATTTGCTACAACAAGACTCTTTGGAAGATTGTGCTTCTCTACAAGCTTTTTTGCACAAGACTTAGGTAAACTTGTAACACTTGCAGCCCTTAAATATTTAGAATAATCCTTCAATATCTCTATTGGCTCTTCATTTGGATAGGTTGGAATATGGTCTATGTTTCTTTCTGCATAGAGCCTGCCAGCCCTACTCTTCATGTAGGGTTCAACTTTCTCTGTACCAACAAGAGTCCCTTCAAGATTAAAAATTATGTTTTTCATCTGATTGATAAGGAGATTATGTTCGTTTACCCATAAAAAATTTGAGCGAAATTTTGTTTCAAGAGCATAGATTGGCTTTTTAAGTATCGCGCAAGCCCTAATTGTATAAATTGCCACCCCTTATCACCTGCCTTTATGACAATTAGCCCATCAGTTGAAAGAGCAATTATTGTCAAATTACTATTGATAAAGTTTGGGAGAGAAGTTATAATACCGCAGAGGTACTGGCTTAAAAGCAAATGTTCTTTTCTTATTTTTTCTTTTAGGCTGTGTGGGCTCTTATTTGGATGTTCAAGTGGGTTGCCAAGAACTGCGATTATCCAGATACCATTTTCTATTGCAAACTTATAGGCGAATGCTTCACATCCTATAGCCATTCCACTAACAACAACATGGTCTTTTAAAATATCTTCTAAGACTCTTCTTGCATCCTCAAGCTCTCTTTCCCCCACTTCCCTTGTCCTAACAACCTCAACAATTCTTTTTCCCATAAGTCTTACGTCACCTTGAGCATAAAGTATCTGAGTAGCATAAGGAATTTCCTGTAAACTCCTCGGAGGTTCCTTCCAAGAATAAATGAGTGAAAATTTTGCCATCAATCAAATTTATCCTTTGATTTATGCCTTTAGCTATATCGCTAAGAGGAGAGCTTGACTTTAAAAGTTGGTAGTTTTCATGGGATACCTTTTTGAAGGAGCCGTAAAACTGGGGTGCTCCCCGCGTCCTTTTGTTTGCTGAAGGGTTTCCAATCTTTAGGAACTTAGCATTTACAAAAAGGCCATGATAATCCATCTCTTCAAAACACTCGTCCAGATAGTCAAAATATTCCATAAAGTAGAAATCAAATAAAGGTTTAAAACTTTGATGGTCAATCTACTCTCTTGTTGGAGGAAACATTGCACAAGCTTTATAAAGTGAATTTTTTTCAGGTCTTTATGGTTTCAAAAGTAATTGAGGCAACGGAGATTCGCGTTGGAACTTATATTATGATTGACGGCTCAGCTTACCAGGTAAAAAAAGTAGATATCTCAAAAACCGGAAAGCACGGCCATGCTAAGGTAAGGTATGAAGCAGCGTCGGTTATGACTGGCAAAAAAAAGGTTCAGGTAGTTCCCGGTCATGAGAAATTTGAGGTTCCAATGATAGATAAAAGAAAGGCTCAGGTCTTAAGCATAAACGGAAATGAGGCAAGCATTATGGACAGCGAAAGTTTTGAAAGTTTTGACTTGCCAATACCAGAAGAATTAAAAGACTCCATTTCCGAAGGCGGGACTGTGGAATATTGGGATGTTGAAGGAGAAAAAATTATCAAGAGGTCTATGTGATGGCAACGAAAATTGCGGCGGCTCAAAACAGACTTTATAAGAATGCCTTTGTGTGCAAGGTTTGCAAGCATAAAATGAAGCTTGAGCCCCTTAAAATTCTCTCGGGAAAAGCCAGGTGCCGAAAGTGTAAAAGCAACGATTTTAGGCCTGTGAGAAAGAAGTAAAATGCGTTTTTCATCCGCGGCAAAAAGCCTGGAAGATTTCTTAATCGGCACTCAAAGCTTTGAAGAGTTCTTTAACTTTCGCCTCTTTTTAAGAGAACATACGAACTCAGGAGAAAATGGTTACGCGGGGTATTTCTTCAAGAGAGCGCGTTTTTATCAATACTTTGTACCCTTGAGCCAGTCAATTCTTAGCGGTATTGGAGCCTTCCTTGCGACACAAGTAACCGAACCAAAAGATGCATTGAGCGTTGTTGGTGTTTTAGCATTAAAGAAAATTATTTACTCGCGTTCAAGAAGGGCGTATAAAAATCTCTCAAAAACTTTTCGCAATTTTTCAAGGCTGGACTACTATTACGTCTGCTGGGACGAAATCAGGAAAATAGAAGAAGGAAATGAAAAAAATAAGGATTTCAGGTAGGGGCTTTCAAATCAAATAAACTTATAAAGGAATTTTCCAAATTATTTAGATGGCGGAGTTTTGGGTCTATGATATAGTGTTTTTGGTAGCCTTTACGATATTTGTTTTCTGGTTTTTAAGAAAGGAAAAAAAGAACATCAGCCGCGAGGGTATAATCTTTCTTTACCGAACAAAACTTGGAATCGGTGCAATAAACTACGTAGGTAAGAAATTCCGTAAGATTTTGGACAAGCTTGTTTTTCCAATAATCTTTCTTGGGGTTTTGCTTATGGGGGTTATGCTTTGGATGCTTGGAAGAACTCTTTCAGTTTATATCATTCACCCTGAAATAACCAAAATCATAAAAGCCCCCCCAATTGCTCCCCTAATCCCTTATTTTCCAAAGATTTTTGGAATGAGTAACTTTTTTCCGCCATTTTATTTTACATACTTTATTGTTTCACTTGCAATTGTTGCAATCGCCCACGAGTTTAGTCACGGAGTTTTTATGAGCCGCTTTAAGATAAAGATTAAATCAACCGGGCTTGTCTTCCTTGGACCAATTCTTGGTGCATTTGTAGAGGAAGAAAAGAAAAATTTTGCGAAAAAAAAGAAGGTTGAACAGATGGCGGTTCTTGCAGCAGGTGTTTTTGCAAATGCTACCCTTGCTCTTGTTTTTTATGGGCTTTATGTTTTGTTTTTCCTATCAATGTTTGTTCCTTCGGGATATGTTTTTTCAACATATAGCCTTAGCACCATACCTGTGACGGCTATTGAAAACCCAAAAGATGTTGGCAACTTCTTGGAGATTCACTATCAAAACCGCAGTTACCTTATGGACAAGAAAATGTTAGATGCAATAAAGGACAGTAATTTCAAGGAAGTTGTTGTGTATGATGATGCGCCTGCCATTAGAGCCAAACTTGAAAGTCCCATTACAAGGATTGATAATTTTACCATAAGGAGCGTTTCTGACCTGCAATCCGTCTTGAAGAAAAAAAAGCCGGGAGAAGAAATCCTCATCTACACATTCGATGGGGCCCGTGAAAAAGAACATCGGATAGTCCTTGCAGAACACCCTCAGAAAAAAGGGGTAGCTTTTCTTGGAGTTGGAAACTTTGCCCAAAAACCAAAAGGAATTGTTCAGAAATTTTTCTCATTTTTTATGGGTTTTAAGAACCCCCAAACATACTACAAACCAATAATAGATGGAAATTTTTCAATTTTTATTCTAAATTTTATTTGGTGGATAATGGTAATCAATCTTCTTGTTGCACTTTTCAATATGCTCCCCCTTGGAATGCTCGATGGCGGCAGGTTCTTTTATCTTTTGGTTTGGGGCGTTACCGGAAGCGAGAAGGCAGGTGAATGGGCATACAAGGCAATAGGTTATGCTATCATTGTCACATTCATACTTATGATGTTTTACTGGGGTGTTGGAGTTTTCTGAGTTCTTAGCTCTGTTAACCTAAATTTTTAAACTCTTCTTCTTCCTGTTATTTATGGTAAGAAAAAATCCAAAAAGAAAGCAAAAAATCTGTGGGACTGACCTTGAAAGTGAATTGAAAAGTCTTGAAAAGATGAACTATGCTGTCTTTGGCAAACATTCTGCTGTTCAAATCTGTCACTGGACAAAAAGCGCTCTTCGCGGCTGCGGGCATTGCTGGAAAGAGGAACTTTATGGAATTTCTTCTGCCGGCTGTGTTCAGATGACGCCTGCAGTTCTTTGGTGCGAACACAACTGCGTTCACTGCTGGAGGCCTCTTGAAAAATACAAGGGCTCTGACATTCTAAAAGACGCAAAATTTTTTGACAAGCCAAAAGACATAATTGACGGCATTTTAGAAAAAAGGAGAGAAATTTTGATGGGCTTTAAGGGAAGCAAAAATCTTGATGAGGAAGCATTTGAAAAAGCGATGAATCCGAAGCTTTTTACTATGTCTCTTTCCGGAGAGCCGACACTTTATCCCTACCTTGGTGAAATGTTTAAGGAAATTAGAAAGCGCGGGGCTGTTTCTTTTCTTGTAACAAACGGACTTAATCCTGAAGTTATCCGAAATTTTAAGGATGATGAATTCCCGACGCAACTTGTAATTTCAACAAATGCGCCAAATGAAAAGCTTTACAAAATATGGCACCGCTCGCGCGAGCCAAGAGCCTGGGAAAAGTTCAACGAGTCCCTTGAACTTATGAGGAAATTAAAGGGAAAGACAAGAACATCAGCCGCGAGGGTATAATCTTTCTTTACCGAACAAAACTTGGAATCGGTGCAATAAACTACGTA
>RFLO01000002.1 GCA_003693875.1 Candidatus Pacearchaeota archaeon
ACATAAAGGTCTCCTAAATAACAATAAATACTATTCTAAAACAAGAAGCTTTATAAGATTTCTATTCTCTTCTATGAGGTTTTGAACAGACCTTACGGGGGTCTTTCTAACAACGATAAGGCAAGGCATTCTCTCATAATCTGCTCTTTGCTTGGCCGAACTTACCTCGTCCTTTGTAATTGTTTTCTTGTTCTTTGCAACAAGTAAAAAATCTATGTTTCCCAAATTGCTTTTAACCCTCACCTTACCCACAACCTCTTTCTTGTCTACCTGGATTTTCTCAATAAACTCAAGCCCCCGAGATTTGATAAAAGAGAGGACCTCCTCAAAAAAATCTTGCGATTTCTTCTTTAAAGCCGGCCCTTTCTCTTGGGCTTTTGCAGTGCTATCTTCTTTTTTTAATTCTTTTTTTGGTTTTGCCTTCTCTTCTAAAAAAGCATACTTCCAAAAAATACGGCCCTCTTCCTTAAAAGGAATTGCGAAGTCTCTTAAATTTCTAAGGGCAACCCTAATAGCTGGACTCTCAGCCCGATCTTCCAAGACGCCTTTTTCTTTCAGTTTCAAAAAAGCTTCCTTCTCAACTCCATTGAGGTAATTGCTAAAACTCTCAAGCATCCTTTCCTGTCCCGGCAAAAAATAAAGCGGCGAAGAGCCAACCTTCAAAAAACTTGCCTTTATCGTTTTTTCTCCAAGCATCTCTGCAAGAATTGCTGAAGCAAAAACCGGGCTCATCTCAATCGCCTTAGCAATCCTCACTGGAAGAGAAGGGCCATTCTCACGAATATATGAAACAATTCTTCTCTTTTTTTCATTCACGTCAATCATCTCATCTTCCTCCAACAAACCTCAAAATAGCTCGCTTCGCCCTCCCCATCAAGAACTGCAATCATCAGCTTCTTCTTAGTAGAGTGAGCGACGCGACTTTTGCTCACAACATCTTTTATCAGAATCCTTGCTTGCTCGCCAAGAACCTCTAAAAGCCAAAAAGAATGATTCTTAAAAACCCCCCTGCCTTTCTCATAAACTCTAAAATCTGCCCCGAACTTTAATGCAGGCTTTACAACATAACCTTTCTTCCGCAAATCGGAAAATATTGCATATTTTAAAAAAAATCTCCCGTCCTTCCTTGAAAACTTCTTCAATAAGTTCTCAAAAAAAATCTCTTTGCCCTTCAAATCAAAAACCTGCAATTTACCGGACTCAACAAGAAAAAGAGCCTCCTCTGGAAAATAAACCACTTTCTCACCAGCTCTTTCCCCAAAACACTTTGTGTTGCACAGCGTATCTGCCAGGACATCATTAGAAAAAACCTCGCCCTGAACATAGGTTCCTTTAATCATCAAATTTTCTAAATTCTAAAGATTATAAAGTTTTTTAAATCACCCAAAGCTTAAAAGTCAAAGCCCTGTAGTCTAGCGGTCAAGGATGCGAGACTCTGGATCTCGCGACCCAGGTTCGAATCCTGGCAGGGCTATTGGCAAAAAAAAGTTTCAGCTCAAAGGCATATTCTGTCCTAAAAAAAGTTCCAAAAGGAAAAGTTACAACATACAAAGAAATTGCCCTCGCATTGAAAACAAAAGCCTATCGTGCAGTAGGGCGCGCAATGAACAAAAACAAAAACGCTCCAAAAATCCCCTGCCACAGGGTTGTTAAAAGCAACGGAGAAGTCGGAGGCTACATCCTCGGAACAAAAACAAAAGAAAATCTCCTAAGAAAAGAGGGCATAAAGATAAAAAACGGAAAGGTTTCAAACTTCAAAGAAGTCCTCTTTAAATTTAACCACTAAAAAGTCAAACGAAAATATTTAATAAAAGAATTTCCTAACAAAAATAACTAAAAAGGGGGGTAAAAAAATATGGAGTCTCTAAACGCCTGGATTACAACCCTTATTGGGATCCTTATGGTTATCTCGCTTCTAACTGATAAGATAGGGAATCTAACAAAGGGGTTCACAGGATGGGTTGTAGCAATTCTTGTTCTCTTGATGGGGATAATTTCCCTTACAAAAAAATAATCACAAAACAACAACGCTATTTTTTCTTTTGTGTTTATTTGTTTATCAAAAAATATTTAAGTCGTGAAAAATTTAACCAATTTTGATGATAGAGTATCTAATAGAATTAATCAAAAAAGACCTTGAACTTCTTGAAAAAAAACCAAGAAGAATCGCGGTCTATAACGGGCCGCCGTGGGCAAAAAAAGCTATTTGTGATGAATTAAACCGGCTAGGCTATATTGCTTCTGTCAGTGAAAAACCTCGCGGTTACTCAGTTGACTTGGCAGGCTTAGCAAGAACTTACAAGATTTCAATCCCTCAGAAGGCTCCAGATTCTCATTGCAGTCCTTTTATCAATGACTCTGGAAAGGTCATCTACGCTAGCCCCGAAAACCCCTAAAAGACTCCCAAACTCGTCCAAAAGCTTTCTAGACTTCTGAGCCCCCACTCCAAAAAACCCCTGTAGGACAAGTTCCTTTTGCTCCCTTAAACTCAGGCGGCTCTTTCTTCCCCTAAAAAATCCCTCATTTTTTCTTGTTTTCTCAAGAATCTTTGAAATCAAAGATGCACTTTCCTCAGCACATTCGGTACGGACAACAGGGATCTGAAAATCAAGACAAATAGAAAAAAGTGCAGAGTCAAAGGCTTTTTGTCTCTTGCCTTCAAGCTCTTTTGCTCCTTCAATCAGAAAAATCTTCTGCGGAGCTTTCAAAAGCTCTTTTGCCTGCAAAAAAAGCCTTCCATCGTAAATTGAATTAACAAAATCGCTAACCGTCTTCCTCTCGACAACAACATCACCAACCACATAATCTCCTATCTCAAGATTTTCAAAACAAACATCAAAACGCCCTGCCAGGAGATGTGCAACAAGAGAATTCTTCTCGCGATTGTCAACTAAAATCCTTGACAATTCTTCGTTTTGCACTTCCTTGCCTGAAAAAATGTCCTCAAATACGGGCATAAAAAATCAAAAAAAGCAGTCTTTTTATCTTTTCCCACCCCCACAAAAAATTTATAAAGTCCCAAAAACTTTTCACCAGATGGTTAAAAAGAAAAAGGGTGCAAAAAATTCTAAAAAAATCGACGGATGGAAGGTTGCGACAATAATTCTTGCAATAATTGTTTTAATTCAATTAAGCTTGCCGCACGAAAGCGGGGCTTCAAAAGCTCAAATAAAGGAAAAAATTGAAAATCTGTTTAAAAAAAGCGGCGTAAGCGGCGAAGTAAAAAGCATAAAAGAGGAAAGCGGGCTTTACAACATAACAGTGTCCAGCCCACAAGGTGATACAAACCTTTTTGTGACTCTTGACGGTAAAAATTTTGTTCCTTTAGTAGTTCCTATGGAAGCCTTAGAGAGGCAAGTATCTTCACAGCCCAATGAACAGCCTGCTCAAGAAATACCAAAATCTCAAAAGCCAAAAGTAGAGCTTTTCGTTATGTCCTACTGCCCATTTGGAACACAGATGGAAAAAGGCTTCTTACCAGTATTAAAGCTTCTAAAAGACGATATAGACTTTAGCATAAAATTCGTAAACTACGCAATGCACCCAAGCCAAGGCGAAGTAGAAGAGAACCTAAGACAATACTGCATTCAAAAAGAACAAAAAGATAAGTTCTACGACTACCTCTCTTGCTTCCTTGAAAAAGGAGATTCTTCCTCTTGCATTACCAAAACACAAATCAACAAGGAAAAACTAAGTGCCTGTGAAAAATCCACTGACAAAAAGTTTAATGTAACCAAAAACTTAAACGACCACTCAAGTTGGCTTAATGGCAGATTTCCAAGATTCCTAATCCACGATGAAGAAAACAAAAAGTATGGTGTCCAGGGTTCTCCAACCCTTGTAATAAACGGGGTCCAAGCACAAACTGCCAGAGATTCTGCTTCAATCCTTAAAACAATCTGCTCAAGCTTTACAAACCCTCCAGAAAAGTGCAACACAGAGCTGTCATCAGCACAACCTTCTCCTGGTTTTGGTTTCTCTGAAGCAACAAGTCAAAACATGCAAGCGGCTGCTGCCGCCTGTGGAGCATAAAAGATATTTCCTAAAACAACAAAGTTTATTTACTATAAAGATTGAAGGTATGCATGAGACCTCAGAAAGTTTACAATTTTGACACTCCCTTTCTTTTCGGCTCAATAGTTGTTGATAGCACTACCCTTGGAAATCCTCTTGGTGGAACTCGGATGATGGAGTATCCCGGGCCAAGAGAAGCAGAAGAGGATGCACGAAGGCTTGCAAGAGGAATGACTTACAAATTTGGTGAAACTTCCCTCCCATTCGGGGGAGCAAAGGCAGCTATTTGCCCAAAAACAGAAGACAAAAATGCTGTTCTAAGGGAATACGCCAGAATACTTACAGAATTTAATGAAGGTCTTTCAAGAGAAAGGGGAAGATATTTTATAACCGGAGAAGATATTGGAATAGGTGTTCCGGAAGTAGATTTTCTTCAAAACCATACAAATCCCGATTACCTCATTGGCTCAAGCAAAGGTTCCGGAGATCCTTCACCCTTCACAGCAGAAGGCGTATTCAATGCACTAAAAGTCTGCTGTCTTTGGAAATATGGGGTCAAAAGCCCAAAAGAAAAAACAGTCCTTCTCCAAGGAATAGGAAAGGTTGGCTCATCGCTCCTCAAACTTTTAGCAGAAGAGGGAGCAAAAGTTATTGCCGCGGACAAAAATCCAAAATCATTGGAAAGAGCAAGAGAAAAATTCAGTGGATATGATAATGTAAGTTTCCTTGAGCCAGAAGAAGCAGACACTCTTTTTGAAAGAAAAGCAGACATACTCGTCCCCTGTGCCATCGGCGGAACAATCACTGAAGAAGCAGTTAGAAAAACTGGAGCAAAAATCGTCTGTGGAGCCGCAAATAACCAGCTTGAAAACCTTGAAGTAGCTGATTTTATGCACCGAAACGGAACAATTTATGCTCCAGACTACATCGCAAACTCAGCTGGAGCAATTCGCGTCGGGGTAGAAGTTCTCTCGAGAGGAAGAGATTTTAACAAAGAACTCTTCGAAATAGAATTCAACCAAATTCCGCTGAGAGTAAATGAAACATTGTACTTATCCAGAAAGGAAATGAAAAATCCCGCAAGAGTTTCAATTGAAAGGGTTGATAGAAAACTCAGCCTCCTAAACCAACTCTAAATCTTCTTGTCTAAAAACTCCTTTTCCTCATCACTTAGCCCTAACTCCTCACGAACTGCAGGATTCTTCAAGACAAACCTTAAAAGCAAAAAATCTTTCATAGCAGCCCTAACAGAAGTGTGACAGGAGCGCGCATATTTCTCACAAATAGACTTCTTCTTAGCCATCCTCTGATTTGAAAGCCAAATCTTCAGGATTCTTGAAGGTTTTTTGTAACTTGTCCATCCGCTACGATTGTATTTTTTAACGGAAGCTATTGCCGGACCAAGAAAAAAATGTTCATAGACCATAAATCTCCAATGCCTTTGCCTCCTAATCCTTCCACGAAAAACATCTGCAAGGGCTAATGCAAAATAAGCGCGCGCAAGTTCCTCTCCACTATATTCCTCGGGAATATTTTCGTCAATCCACAAAAAGATTTCATCAAGAGGCATATTAACTTCATTAAAAACGCGGAGCATTTCTTCGTTAATTCGTGCATTCTTGAAAACATACTGCATAGCTGAAAAAATTGATTGTTCTTTGTCCCTTTCACCAATCTCTTTTACAAGTTCTTTTGAATCCATCTTAGAAAGCATCTGCAAATCGTTTATGGCTGCGCGGATATCGCCTCTCGACCTAATCGCAATTGACTTCAAAACGTCCCCTGAAACAACGCAGTTCTCTTTCTCACACACCTCCATTAAAATCTTCAAAATTGTTTTGTAATCTGCCTCTTTTAACTCTACAAGCTCTGCCTTCCGTCGCAGGAGATTAAATTTTTTCTGCCATATATCATTTGCAGTAAGAATCATTGGAAAAGCCGTCTTCTCAATAATTGATAGAACTTCTCCAAGCCCTCCCTTATCTCTTGTAGCAGAAACTCCATCAATCTCATCCATTAGAATTATCTTGTTCTTACGAAAAAGGCTTTTTTGTGAGGATGCTGGACCAACGATTTTTGAAATTTTTTCGCGGTCGCGAAGGTCGCTCGCATTAAGCTCAAGTATCTCTGCGTCCATTTCCAGGGCAATTGCATAAGCCATGCTTGTCTTGCCCACTCCTGCGGGACCGTGAAGAACAAGTGCTTTTTTAGCCGGAAACTTCCTCAAGAAAGCTCGAACCTTGTCAATAGCAAGGTCCTGCCCCCTAATTTCATCAAAAGAGCGTGCACGATATTTCTCACACCACGGAGAATCATTCACCTCCATTCAAGCCCTCCTCCAAAGACCTATAAGCCCTAAGGGACAAAGAAACATTTTTTGGAATTTTGTGTGGATCAAACCAAACCCATGTTTTATCCCCTCCTGCTGCTCTTGGCTCCCCCTTGACATAACATTCGTAAAGAAGCACAACTTCTCTTCTGTTGCCATAACAAACCTCGCGAACATCAAGAAAGTCCAACTGAGAAGACATCAGTCCGGTTTCCTCAAGAACCACCTGACGAGCAATATCTCCCGCCCTCTCAAACTCCTGTGCGTAGTCTCTGCTTACCGCACGCTCCGGAAGTGTCCAGACTTCTCTTTTTCCTGAGTTAAGTCCAAGAAGCACCTTCCCGTCACGCTTCACAACCCCTGCGACAAAAAAAATCCTCCCATCCTTCATGCCTCTCCCCTCCCGGCAAGAATAAAACTTGCAAGAAGCGCTTCAAGCTGGATAAATTCGTCGCTTCCCTCAACAAGCCTAAATTCTGCCTCGCCGGTCTTTTGGGTAAGCTTTACTTTCAAGGCATCATCAATTGGAAGATTCCAAATCTCTTTTTGTATTGCCTTGATAACATCCTGGCCAGAAATAGACTCTCTAAGCATAATGTCGAGCAGTTTCTCTCGAGAGTTCTTAAAATCGCCTGCAAGTGCGTAATCTAAAACAATTTTTATGTCGGATGGCTTGGCTTTTGAAACAATGGTGTTGACAAGCTCTGGAGTAATGTTTGGAGAAATAGATGCTGTTGCTTGCAAAAGATTAATTACCCTGCGACAATCCCCCTCACTTGCCTCATAGAGGGCGTCAAAAGCTTCGTCTGAAACAGAAAGCCCCTCATTAAACGCAATAACCTCAATCCTCTTTTTTATGTCCCTTTTTTCCAAAAGCTGAAAACGAAAAACGACCGTTCTGGATTGTATAGGGTCAAGGATTTTTGAAGAGTAATTGCACGAAAGTATGAAACGGCAAGTTGATGTAAAATTTTCCATAGTCCTTCTAAGTGCCTGTTGCGCCTCTCTTGTCAAGGCATCTGCCTCATCAAGAAAAATCACCTTAAAAGGAACATTGCCTATCGCCTTCGTTCTCGCAAAGTCTTTGACCTTCTGCCTTATAACATCAATCCCGCGTTCATCGCTTGCATTAAGTTCAAGGTAGTTTTCTCTCCAAGAATCTCCAAAAAGCTGGCGAACAATGATTAAAGCAAGTGTCGACTTCCCCGTCCCAGCAGGACCTGCAAAAAGAAGGTGGGGAATGTTCAGCGAATTAACAAGAGACTTAACGCGACGTATAATCTCCTCTTGCCCAACCATCTCCTCAAATTTCCTTGGCCTGTACTTTTCGGTCCAAACCTCAGAACTATAACTTTCAATCATCAAACCCCAACAGAGACATTATTTATAAGAATTGTTGTGTTAAATTACTTCTTCCTCTTCAGCTTCCTTTTTCTTTTTTCTTTTTTAAGCCTCTTGCGCTGCCACTTCCAACGCATTTGGCCTTTCTTCTTCCATCTTCGGCTCGATCTTTTCATACAAGCTACCAAAAAACCTGCTTTATAAAACTTACTCAAAAAGCCTCTCCTGCTTGTCTTTCTCTTTGAAACCTTCCTCTAATCTGTGTATGTTCCTTAACATTCTTTTTTCCTTACGATAAGCAGAATAATGATATGCCTGGTCTCTCGTGTTTTTCGTGACAAGAATTTTAAGGGAACCTGGAAAAAGTCGTGCAGTCCTGCCGGCTCTTTGAATTTTTCGAATAGCTGAGGGAACCGGCTCGTAAAATATCACCTCACTTACCTCCGGAATGTCAAGCCCTTCTTCTGCAATAGAAGTTGCAACAAGAACATTAACTGTTCCCTCCCTGAATTTTTCAATCAATTCCTTTTGCTCTTTTTGCTTAAGTCCTGTCACTTCATCGCCATGTTGCTTAATTGCCTGTCCGACAAAAATCTCAGCAGAAACCCCCTCAATCTTGTTCAAGAGTCTTGCAATCTTCCGAACAGTCTCACGAAATTGTGCAAAAACAATAACTCGCGAATCCTTTTTCTCATCAAACCTCTTGCGAACAAGCTCACAGATTTTGCCTAACTTTGGATGCTCAATACCGCAGGAAAGAGCAAGGGTATAAGCCTTGCTAAATCTCTTGTCCCTTGCAAGCTTTTGAACGCCACGCGATTTCTTCTCACTTGCTTGTTGAAAAATTTCCCGAAGATAGGCAACAAAAGAAGAAAGAGTCTGCGTTTCTAAAAGCTCAATAGCGTGTAAAATCTTCAAGGCAACAGCACAAGCAGAAACTGCCCTCATTCGTCTGCCGTCCCTTGTTCTTCGAAGCTCCTCAAAAAGTCGGCTTTGAAGCTTTAAAAGCAAAACCTTGTTGGCAGGGCCCTTCAAAAAATTTCCGTTACGAAGTTCCTGGATTTTTTCCTTTACAATCTCTTCTAAAAGAGCCCTTATCTCAATAAATTCTAAAGGAAATGAAACTTCAATTTTCTCAAATTCAAGCTCTTTTAAATAGGGTAAAACGTCTGGACTTCTGCGTGTTCTAACCTCTACAGCCTCAATTCCAAGATTGTTGCAAACCTCTTGGATTTTTTCCTTATCAGAGCCCGGAGAAGCCGTAAGTCCAACAATCCTTTGGTGTCGTGCGCTCTTACGATACTCTCCTGATATATAGCTGTAAGCATAATTCTTTGTGCAACGGTGGCACTCATCAATTACAAGAAGGCAGACATCTTCTAAGTTATAAAAGCCCTTCCTTAAATCATTAGCAATGCATTGCGGAGTTGAAAAAACAAATTCTGCACTTTGCCAGATTTTCTTCCGCCTTGATGAGGGAGTTTTTCCCGTGAAAAGTTGCATATCTGCCCAGTTATCTGGAAGAAGCTTCTTAAAGGACTCAAAATGCTGCTCTATAAGTGGCCTTGTGGGTGCAAGAATAAGAACTTTTTCTATAGGAAACTTCTTAAATCTCTCAACAGCAACCATTGCCGCAATAAGAGTCTTCCCCGTCCCGGTAGGTAAAACGACAAGACAATTCTTCTTGACACAGGTCTGAAAAATAGCCCTCTGATAACTCCTTGGATTAAGATTGATTTCCTTCATTTCAAATAACAAGATGGGACCATACAAAAAGGATGCCTAAAACAGATGCTGCAGCTGCCCAGAGTCCGCGGCTCCCAAAAAATATTTTTGACCCATCAAGACTGGAAAATGGAACAATTGACCAAATTGCAAAATAAAGGCTAAATCTTGCAAACATTCCAAAGCCTGCCAGATAACCGGCAATTGCAAGAACCACATTGGCTATTATTCCCCAAAGAGCAATCCACGCAATATGCCATTCAGTTACTTGGGTAAAACGATAAATGCCGTGCCGCCTTGAAGCCCTTTCTGGCTTTGGAGCAACATCAAATTCAAGAACAGCAAGCCACCAAAATGCTCCCCAGCTAAAAAGTGAAACAAGAAGGGGAAGCCAAATCATTGGAATTGGCTGCTTAAGTCGCATGTCACTCCTAAACCCAAATTGACTAAAAGTCCAAAACTTAGTCTTAACATCAACATCAAAAAATCCGCCAGAAATCTTTTTAGCTAAAATGTTCACGACAATAATTATCAAAAAGCTCAAAAGAGCTGCAAGGGTGGCTCCCTTGTTCGAGAGAGTTGTGGCAAAAGCCAAAACAACCGACGAGATAACGACTATTCCTGTTAACTGGACAAATTCCTGCGAATCCATCGACGATTCAAAGTCTTTGTTTTTTATAAAGCTAACTAATCAAAACAGCTTATGTTTTAGAAGACAGAAATGTATTTAAATGGAAATTTTTTAGTTGGGTTATGTTGAAGATAAAGCGTATGAGCGAAGTGATAGGCAGAAAAGTTTATACAGATTCTGGGGAGCTCTTTGGAATTGTTGAGGAAGTCAATATAGTTGATAATCGTGTAGATGGGTGGCGAATAGTGGTTTCGCGCGACTCTGGTTTTCTCCAGTCACTTGGGGGAGCAAGAGGGATAATCGTACCCCACCAGTTCATAAAAGCTATTGGGGACATCGTAATAATCAGTCGGAACGCTGTGCCCGTTCAATCAGGAGAAGAAGACCTCCCATTAGAAGAAGAGGATTTAATTTAAAAACAAAATGGTATTTGGAGAATTTTTTTCAACAATAGTTTTGCCATTCCTTCTAATCTTCGTGCTAACTTTTGCTATACTTCAAAGATCAAAACTTTTAGGAGAGAACCCACGAACAGACTCATTAACTGCGCTTGCAATAGCCCTTCTCTTTGTAAGTGTCCCGACAACTAGAACCATCGTCATAAAAATAATCCCTTGGATTGGCGTTGGGGCTGCAGCACTCCTTTTATTTTTCATATTATACGGTTTTGTTTCAGGAGAAGTCTTCGAAGCTAATAAGGGGGCACCTAAGTGGGCAAAAATAACTTTTGGAATTTTAATCGGAATTTTCTCCATTACCGTAATTGTTCTCGTATCCGGCTTAGACCAGATTATCTCAAAAACATTCAGTGGCACCGGTAAGTCAGTTTGGGAGAATATTTTCCTGATTGTGGTAGTCGTTGGTGTCTTCTTTATAGCCGTCTTTTCTGGAAAAAAGAGCAGCAGCACGGACGACTAACTGACCAACAAATATATAAATCTTATTTTTCTCCTTAACATATGACAATTACAGACGTCCTAAATTACTGGAATGAGGCTGGAGTGTTCTCATACGTCCTGCCGTTTCTTCTGATTTTTGCTGTTGTATTCGCACTGATAAGAAGAACTCAAATATTGAGCAGGTCAGGAGAAGAAAACAGAACACTTGAAGCAATCATTGCGGCTTCAATTGCCCTCCTCTCGCTTCAATACGATGTCGTTCCCTCCTTCTTTTCAAACATATTCCCCAAATTTGCTGTTGGTTTTTCAATTCTGCTCGTAGCCTTAATTCTTTTAGCCTTTAAAGGGGAGAGTCAAAACGTTAACAACTGGCTGGTGTGGGCTGCAATAATTGCTACAATCATCTGGGCACTCTCAGAACTTGACTTTTTTGGTTATGGCGCAGGGTTCTCAACCTCCTACTTCCTCTACTCCTCGGATTTCTGGACCCTTGTTATCATAGCTCTTGTAATCTTCATAATCTACAAAATAGTTTCCCCTAATTCCCCCAGAGGGGACACATCCCATAGAGGAGGGCGGGGAAATCAACAAAGCTAAAATGGAACCAATTTCACTTTCAGCAATAAGCTTCTTTATGCCCATTTTCTCATTTTTATTAGTTTTTATTATCATCTACGCGGTCCTTAAAAAAACGGGGTTCCTTGGTGGAAGCGAATCGGTAATGCTTTTTGTGTCCTTTATCCTTGCAAGTTTTTTCATAGTAGAAGCTTCTCTTGTTGAATTCGTAAGAATAAATTCAGCGTGGATTGCAACTGGTGCAGTCCTAATCTTCTTCGTAATGCTCCTTATAGCCTTTATGCCCGGAAAAGAGCCTTTATCTGTGTTAACAAAAGGAAACTGGTTTGCGTGGGTGGTTCTTGCCGCAATTCTCGCACTCTTCATCTTTTCTTCAGCCTACGTATTCAAATGGACAATTAACTGGTCCAAGGCAGAAAAAATTGTTTCAAATGACTGGGCCGGACTAATAATCCTCCTAATAGTTGCAGCACTTGTCTCCTGGAAAATAAAGGGATGACTACTTCTTTTTCTTGCTTCGCGGCTTTTTCTTTTTAAGCTCGTTATATGTGTCAATCAAAGGATTCATAAGCTTCGAAACTGTGTTGTGCAAATTGTCCAAGTCCTTTTTTATAACTTCAGTATTCTCTCCAAATTCCCCAATCTTCCCAATTACTGACTTGACTAAAAGCTCAATTCTGTCCTCAATTCTTTTAAGCCTCTCGTTAATGCTTTTTATCCTTGCCTCTGCATCAATCCTAAATGTTCCCATCTTTTCAATTTCTTTTTTAATCTCATCAATTCTTTCCGAAACCACCTGCCCAGCAATCTCTGAAATGGTTTCTGTGTCATAGGCTGGAGCAGAGTAATAATCAGAATAGGTCGCATCGTATGCCTGAGGTGTCTGAGCATAATACGCCTCTGGCGATTGCTCCTGCGAAGGATACTGAGAAGAATAACCTTGCTGTGCATACTGGGCATCTTGCGGGGCCTGTGGCTCTTGTGCTGGCTGTTGAGCCTGGGCATAGTCTTGTGGTTGGGATGCATAATCTTGTGGTTGGATGCTTCCTTCCGGCTGCTGTTGAATCTGTTCTGTTCCAGCGGCTTCTACAGGCGCAGATACGGCCGACTTAATTCTTGCCTGATTCAAAGCATCCTGAATCTCGGATGTAGACACCCCCTCATTTCTAAGAATTTGAACAATGTCCTCATCAGAGTATCCCTGTTGCTGAAGCTCCAGAATCCTATCAAGTGCCGCCATACTAATCCTTCATTCCCATTCTTTTTATTTGTTTCTTTTAAGCTTCTCTTCTATTAGCTCCTCAACATCCTTGCGACGCATAAACTCAAGAGGCTGGAAATCGCGGAGCATACGCTCTAAAACAATCATTTCACCACGCTTAACATACTTCCCCATTTCATCAACAATCTGCGCAGAAACCTTCTTAAGAGACTCTACATCCTTTTCAAGTTTAGCTACAGCCTCCCTTAACTCCGTAATTTCCTCATCAATATCTTTCTTTACATCAATGAGATTTTTGCCTAAAAGAAGAACTCTTTCGCGAACAAGCTTGCTCTTCTCGTCAAGGTCCCGAACCCGCGTGCCAATGTCCGACAAAACAAAAGAATCCTGGTCTTTTTGAGCTTCTACCATCAATCTATCAAGTTTTAGAAGTTTATAATGATTTCTTTTTTATTTGCATTTCACCTGAGAACACTCCAGCTCTTTAATTCGTCCCCTCCCCCAATCCTTAAGAGCGGCATCTCCACAACTCAAAACAACTGAATTATTTTCGCTTAAAACAACTTCTTTTTTCTCACAACAGTAAGAATACTCTGCCTTTCGGCTAACAAGAAGATTGCAAGCCCCAACAAATGAGTCAAGATTAGATTTTGGAGTGTACTCCTCAACCTCTCTAATAAAAATTCCTGCCCTCTCGCTAAAATAAACAAAAAGAATTGTCAAAACCGCCATACTCAAAACTATAAGAATTACCGTTGTAAGTGCTATTTCCACCCCTTTTTTCATGACCCTTAAAGGCAACAAGGTTATTTAAACTTAAGCAGCAATCCCCGAAAGTGCCACAACTCCTATAAGCGTAAGCCCGATTATAGAAAAAGTGGCTATTACGAAATAAAGAAGAATTGTCCTCTGAAGATTCTTTCCAACCTCTGCAGTCTCGGCAAGTTTATCGCGCCCAGACCGAATTGTAACAAGAGCAGAAGTCAAAATGAAAACAATCTCAATCAAATAAATCCCAACAACCACCTGAAGCCAATAAGTAGGTATCATCTCAGTCACATTAAATATTGAAAGAATTCCTTTAATGCTCCCGCCACCAAAAACCTCCCCTCCTGCTGAAAATTTTCCAGAATTAAACATAGCAGAAAGAGTTGTCAAAATAAGGGTAATCATCCCAGACAGCCCCACAATTATGCCTGAAAGAAGGGGGGCTAAAAAGCCCATATTGGACTTCATATCGGAGATTATGTCTGCTAACAGGTCATTCAAACGACCCTCTATTTTCTTAATGTTCTTCACATATTCAGAGATAGACATAAGGCTTCTTGCTGCAACGCGAAGGCCTTTCTTAACAGACTCAACAAGAATTCTCATTGAAGTTGAAACCAAGTGAGACGGATAAAAGATAACTGCTCCCCTCCTTGGGTCAAAAAGCGCCGCTTCAAGGCTCATCCCTAACCTCTGAATGTTCTCATTAACAAGTCTGAAAAATCCTTCTGTCTTCGTTCCCTTAACAGACTCGCTCACCTTTGAAAATGCAATTTCTGCTGGAAGCCCATCACCAAGCCGATTGCCTAATTGAAAAAGCGAGGAAGTAAACTCCTTCTCAAGACCCTTATAGTCCTCTCTTGCTTTTAAAAGCTCTGCTGTTTTACTTCTGTAAGCAACAATAAACATCAAAGCAATAGAAAGGGGAACAAAAAGACTCAAAATCAAAGACAGCATGCCAAAGGGCCCCACAAGGCTGTCCCCTACTCTCTCAATGCCAAATACTCCGACATCTCCAAGAAAACCAAAACCCAACTCCTTCCATGTATAATCGATCTTCATACCAAGAAGATTAGAAATTCCCGTATACCTCCAAAGCAGGGGAATTATTCCAATGACAAAGAAAGGAAAAGCAAAAAGAGCACCTTTAACGTAATGTTTGCGGCTTTTATACTTGGGATAAAGGGGGTTTTTTTCTAAAAGGCTGGTCTCGCCATGCCCCCCTGGACGCTCCATCATAATGTTATCTGTAAGATAAAGCACAAGAAAAGGCACCATAACGTCAAATATAATCAAAACATGGTACCATCTAATTGCCCCTGAAAGCATCGTTGATGCCAACGGAAGAATTGCAAGGGCAAGAGTAGGCAAAACAATCCCAAGCATATAAACATTCGTAAGAGGGGCCTTAACATCGTGTGTATACTTTAACATTTTGTCGTAAACTCCCTCAAGAATTACCTTAAGCGCTCTTTCCAAAACAATCACCCGGCGGTCTTCACTTGGTTCAAAAAGGCTTGATTCAATCAAATGAAAAGCTTCCAGAAATTCCGTACTATAATCTCTCCACCCTTCAAGATAATGGTCAATACTCTCCTTTATTGTTGAAAATTTCCCAACCTCCACATCCCAAAAAACCTTGCGAAAATCAAGTGACAGTGGGGGCTCAAGATGTTCTGCAGCAAAAGCCACCGCCTTTTCAAAATTACTTGTATGTTTCATATAAACCACAATGTAAAGAATTGCCGGCACCATCTGGCTGCTCGCCTTAAGACGCCAAAGAACTGCTAATCGTTCCGGAATCTTCGCAGTGTAATAAAAGAGGAATATGGAAAACAAAAGAACAAGAATTGGAAATATAAATGAAAAAGCTCCCGTTAAAAGATAAATCCCGACAATAAAAAGCACACCCCCAAAAAGACTTGAAAGCAAAACAATCGTTGAAAAAACCATAACCTCGGACACTGTTAAATCAAGATGTGCAATTTCAATTGCGCGCCCAATTCTTTTAGCGTCCTTCTCGCCAACATTCATATGGAAAACTCCACCAAAAGTCTTGCACCATCTCTCGTATCTACTAAACGGGCGAACCATATCCGCCTTAAACTGGCGATAGCTTCTACTAAAATCTGGGGACGCACGGTACCCTCTAACCTTCTGCTCTATCTTCACACTATATTTTTTTAAAATATCTTCGGTGCTTACCATCCCTCTTTTTCCAGTGTTTTTTCAAAAATTCTAAAACAGCCCGGTCAATAAACTGCTTGCGATTGGCATACAAAAATCTTCCTTCATCCGATTTAATAAATTCTTCTACTTCTCTTAAAAGACTTCCATCTATTCTTACTACCGCGTCCTTTGCCATTTGTTACAAAATGATACAAAAAGTAACTTTTAAATATATCGAATTAGTACACCCTCTTTGTCTCTTTTTCAAGCCATTCTTTCCACCTGGAAAAAACAACAGAACCCTTCGGCACCCCAAATTTGTCGCTCACCTCCTTGGAAATCTCGTGAAAAGCGGCGTTTGACTTAACCGTAAACTCTGCTTCAAGAAGTTCCAGGTCATCTTTCTCTTCGGAAAATCTAACAATCTCCTCCTTTATATTTTTTCTTAAGATGACGTTGTCCCAGACAGCGTCCCAATTGCCTGCCCATCCCCGAACATTTGATGCGATGGCTTTCATAATCTCAGAGTCTCCGTTTATCAAGTCGTCTGTTGGCTTTAGAGTATCTTCTACAACATCATACTTCATAAGATCAACAAAGCCTCCTTCGCGAAGAGGGTCTTCCTTCCACTGCTTACGAACCTCGGAAATCTGCAAAACGCGCCTCCACAAGTGTAGCCCGTCGCTTGACTTTATGGGGTTTGCAACAACAATTAAGTCTGTCGCCTTAAAGGACGTAACCGGAACCCCAAGGTCATTTACGACTCTATCAAAAACAGCGTAAGGGCTGCCACCGTGAATTGTTCCCGCAACCACATTTGCAAGAGCCCCAACCCTCATAGCTTCATAAAGAGCTTTGGCTTCTTCTGAACGGATTTCTCCAACGATTAAAGAAGAATCCCCAAGGCGAAGACTTGCACGAATTCCCTCCTCTGCCGAAACCTCCGTAGACTCTCCAGTCAATGCACTGCGAACCTTCATAGAAAGAATGTCGTAGCCAAGATTCCTCATGGCTGCAACCGGCAACTCAAGAGTGTCTTCTACGGTAATAATTCTGTGATTTGGCATAATCTCCAAAAGCAAGCTTCCAAGAAGAGACGTCTTACCGCTTGAACGAGTGCCTGCGACAAGAATTGTTCTTGCACCATCCACTAGAAAACTCAAAAGCCCAGCACCAAGCCCGTTAATCATCTTGTTCTTGATAAATAATGGAAGTGTCCACGGTTTACTCCTATGCCTCCTTAAAGCGTAAGCAAGCCCCCCTGCAGAGAGAGGTCTTTGAATTACTGCCACTCTCGCACTTGCCTCCTTTAGTTCAATGTTAGTGTCTAAAACAGGATTCGCCTCATCAAGAGCCCTCCCGCTAAGCATCCTAAACTTCGCTGCCCAGGAGTCGGCATCCTCTCTTGAAGGAATGATATTTGTTGTGCACTCCCCAAACTCATTATGTCTAACAAAAATCGGAGAAAGAGAAACCGGAGCATTAACCACAATATCTTGCAAATCCTCGTCTTGAAGCAAAACTTCCAAAATCCCAAACCCGATAGTATGTCTGACAAGTATTGTCGCAAGGCGCATAAGGTCCTCATAGCGAACTTGGATTCCTTTGCTGTTAGCAAGATCTGTCAAAAGGTCCCTTGCAACATTAAAAAAAACTTGCCTTGTCCTCTCGGGGTCGCTAAACTCCTCTGCCGTTGGCCTATGTTCGATTAAAACATTGCGTGCAAGATTCAAAAGCATATGGTGGTCTTCTTCCAAAAGATATTCGGGAGGAGACAAATGATAAGATGGTTTAGTTTTGTTTGGTTCAAAAAAAATTGTAACAAGACTCTTATCAAATCCCTTGGCAATCCAGTATTGCTTTACTATTTCTGCCGACTCCGGAAGCTTTGCAACCATTCGCGTAAAAGTAAAATTTGGCATAACGTCTGCACGAAAAATCTTTGAATAAATCCCCCTGTCCTCCAATGCAAAATCATCAATGAATTTGTTCGCCTTGCGAATCATCTCCGTTTCCTCAAACCGCTTCACCACCTTCTCTAAAATTTGGACATATTCCTTGTTGTTTTTGCCGTGCTCAAGATAAGCTCTCTGTTCAAAAAGCATATTTTTAACTTCACGATAAGCCCTCACAGGATCCATTCTCAAAAGCTCATTAACAATTCTGTTAAAAAAAGAATAAGCAGACTGATAATCTGCCCCAAGAACTGCAAGTTTTTCAACAGAAAGAATTTTTTCTTGCTTAGTTAAAAATTCATAAAGTTGCGCAATTTCCATAATCATCTTTACCTGGGAGAAGTCGTAGGAATAATTCCTCTGCTGAACGAAAACTACACGAGAAACATTGGGTTCCTCACGAAGAGCATCTATCGTTCTTGCCATAACTTCTCCTGAATCTGCAAGAGAAGGCACAAAGCTTGCACCAAGATAATTAAAGTACATAACATTCTCCCCACTCTCACGGATAACCTCATAAGAATAAAGCGGCGTCCCCTCCTTAAATATCATAATCTAACAAAAAAACACCCATATTAAAAATTATGCTTCAGAAGGAACAAGGCAAAGTTTTGAAAACTTTGCTTCCTCAACTATTTGGCGAATATCGGAAAGCCCAACGCCTTTAAGCTTATTCTCATAATCATAATAAGAAAAGGCGTCCCCAGCCATCTCCTCAAAAACCAAATCAACGGCGACATGGTTTGAATCTTCGCTTGAAACTGCCCGCGAGCCAAGAAGTTTTGTCTTTGCCTCCTCAAGTTCTGATTCTTTCAAGTCAGACATCTTCAAAAACTCGCTCTCACAAATCTCATAGACCTCCTCAACCTTTGCCGAGTCTGTTCCCGCCCAAATAACAAAATAGGCATAATTTTTTCCGATGTCTATCTCTGATTTTACCCCATAAACAAGCCCTCTTTTTTCACGAACTTCCTTAAACAATTTACTGCTCATCCCTTCGCCAAGAATAGTTGAAAAAAGCTCAAGGCTGTGCCGGTTTGAGTACCTCAGTTTATCAAGGCTAAATCCCATAACAAGATTTGCCTGGCTTATTCCCGCGCGGCGAATATCTTCCCTGCTTGCCTTGCGCTTTTCAAGAGAAACGAAAAGCTCGCCTTTTAACTCTCTTTTAACACTAAATTTTTCTGCAAGTTCTAAGACCTCATCAAAATCGTTGTTGCCAACAACACAAAGAATTGAGTTCTCGGGACAGTAAATTGCACGGTGTTTACTTAACAAATCCTCGCGTGAAAGCCCCTTGACAATTTCTTCAGTTCCGGCAATGCTCATTCCAAAAGGCCTCCCATAAAGCTTTTCCTTCATTTTGTCCATAACAAAAAGCCGGGGATTATCGTGATACATCTTTATCTCTTCGCAAATAACCTGCGCCTCTTTTGCAACCTCTGTCTCCGGAAAAGTGGGATTAAAGAAAACATCTGCTAAAACTTCTATTGCCATAGCAGCTTTATCCGACGGAACCTTGGCGTGATACGCTGTAATCTCCTCGTGAGTAAAGGCATTCAACTCGCCGCCAACCCCTTCAATTGAGCCAGCAATCTCGCTAACAGTCCTTTTTTCTGTTCCTTTAAAGCACATATGCTCGATAAAATGTGCTATTCCTTTCTCGTTCTCGCCTTCAAAGGCCGCTCCAAACTTAACTGCCCACATAACGGTTGTCACCGGAACATCGCGCTTCTCAAAAAGAACAGTCAGCCCGTTGTCCAAAACCTTTTTTTGAAATTTCATATTATTACCTTATTTTGCCCCTTTTTATTATTTGTGCAAAAGAACAATAACCCCTATAAAATAGTAAAATTTATAAAAAATAAAAACAAGAAAACAAGATGAAACTTAAAAACCTTGCAAAAAATTTCTTGATGGCATTAGCTCTTGCACCGAGCTTAAAAACGCAAACACCAGTAACACAGGACTACTCTAAACCGCCCCAAACGCTAATCCTTTTTGAAAGCAAGCCTAAAAGCAGGTGTCAGAGGCTTCTTTTAAAAGAGCTAGAAAAAAGATACGCGGGACACTTTGAAAAAATGCCCCTTCGTTCTGAAAGAGGTGTCCTAAAAAACGAGGTTATCCCAACATATGTCCGAACAGGAAAACTAAAAAAACCAAAGCAAGTAGTCGTTCTCGCAGACTATCGCTCCATAAACAAACCAACAATAATCTACCTCAATCGCCTTGTTCGCCGCTTTGATAACGACCCCTTCCCAGACGCAAAAATCTCATTTATTCCAAGCAAAAGAGGATACTTGTCAGAACTCGAACGTCTTGTCCAAAGAACCCCTTACGTTACAAGAACCATAACAAGCATCTGCGATTGGCTAAATCCCGAGATACTTTACGCCAAAAGTGGAATTAACCTTGACAATCTTACAAGCAATGAAGAAGAGGCAAACCTTTTTAGAAAAGAAAATGGCCAGTTGTTTTTGAGTCAAAAAAAGCCAAGCCTCGAATGGCTTGTTCAACTTTTTTCTGCCCCAACAGATTTTATTACGACAACAAGCAAGATCCAAAACAATTCCTCAATAGGCGTCTTCAAAAATATGGGAAAATTTACAATTGAAGCCTATAAAAAAACCCTGCGCCTAATGAGAAAAAATGGCGAGTTCAAAAAACTAAGTCTTGGGCTAAACCCTAAAATCTATGAGAAAGTAGAAAGCGAAGGCCTTCTCCCCTTTGATGAGTCTTCTAAAGAAGACGATTCTCTTTTAATGGCTCTACTGTCAAACAATGCCTACGTTTTTGCCCACACCCCTTACGTTCCCCTTTCAAATTGTGGGCTAAACCCTGTCCATCACGGAAATCCTCAAAGAGATTATTTTTGGGCAAGTGGCTCTGCACATAGTTTTACAGAAAGTCTCTTGCTTTCTCAAATCGTTCTGGACTTGTTAAGGGACCCAAAGAATGGAAACAGAACAGATAGGATATATGTCCAAAGACAGCTTGACAAGGCAGCATACTATGGGTTACCTGACAGCCTCACGCATGCAGACTCGGAGCACAACCTCTTAACACAATCAGAAAGAATTGAAAAATCAAAAAAAAGAACTTGCCTAATCTACACAGTAAATCTAATCGGTCCAGAAGAATACGAAAGAGTAAAAGGAAACTGGAAAGAACAGCGTCAAGACACTGAATTTCGCTACCTTATGACACCCCCAGCATTCCTCATCGAAAAAGAAATTGACCCTTCAAAAATCAAAAAGCTTTCTATAAGAATTAACAAAAAACCACTACGACACATAACTACCCTAAGAAAAAAACACATGACAAAGATAAAATTCTATGATACAAACTTTCGCCGCGAGGCATCCGCATACCTTTTGGACAATGCATTCGTCCCATTTATCCTATCAAAAAACCAAAAAGGAGATTACGTCCCAATAAAAAGAAAATCAAATTATGAGTTTAGTATAGAACTCGGAAACTAAATAACGCTCTCAAGAGGCATACAGCGACAGTCCTTGATAATTCCTGGATCTCCCGGACCCCTTGAACTGTTCTCTATGTAAATTGGCATGCATTGTTCGTCCTTGCCTGGGCAATACCCTCCGCAGGTAGGAGAACCTAACTCACCGGTCCTCAAACCACAAGGACTTGGGTCTACAATTTTTGGAACACAGGCACACTTGCTGTTACAGAACTCATCTGGCCCGCAGTCTGAATCTTTTTGGCACTGTGGTCTTTTATCCGTCTTTATCCTTCTACAATAAAACATCTCCTTACAACTACAATTTGATAAGCACTCAGCAGCAGCCCACTTCGGATTATTCTTCAGGCAGTCTGAATCTTTTTGGCACTCGGGTTTTTTATCTGTTTTCTTTCCCTTACATAAAAACCTTTCTTCACACACGCAGTTAGGCAGGCACTCTGCTGCCTTCCATAACTTGTGGGTGCTTAAACAATCTGAATTCTTTTGGCATTGGGGCTTCTTTGTAGTTATCTTCCCCTTGCACCTATATTTCTCTTCACATAGGCAAACGTCGTTGCATACAGCAGACCTCCAGGAGGGGTGTTTTGCCTTACACTCCGCGTCTTTTTGGCATTGGGGTTTTGAAAGAACCTTTTTTCCCTTACACCAATAACTAACAGTTCCATAAGCCTTTGCAAAACAGGCACAGCTATAACAGCTCCATGTAGTTTTTATCTTTGGAAACTTAGTCCTACAGCTCACCTCAACACTATTTCTTGATGTGGGGTCGCACGATTCGCCAACGCCCTCCTCACCGTCTCCGCAACCAACACAAACTCCGTCAACACAACTCTGGCGGCCAACCCTTTGAGTGCAGTCTGTATCTGTAACACACATCTGCTTGCACGCCTTGTCTGGCCCGTCTAAATAACCATAACAACCAACCTTATAACTGGAAGGGTCTTTTGGGTCGCACGATTCGCCAAGCTGAACAACCCCATCTCCACACAGCGGAGCATAGCAATTATCTGCTTCTATCTTGCACTGAGCATTACATCTTAGCTTTCCAAGAATTGGTTCATTTGGAGCATAATCACGGCAGGTCTTTCCACCGAAATCCCAGCGGTTTCCAACATAGCCAAGATATTCGCACTCCTCACCAT
>RFLO01000021.1 GCA_003693875.1 Candidatus Pacearchaeota archaeon
AACACAATATTATCCCCCTCTTTTGTTTTAGAAAAAATCAAATTTATTCCTCTTTGAAAGCCTATCTTCATTTTACATCTTAGAAAAATATTTTTTGAACTCCCTCCACTTCGCTCCGAACCACGTTGCACTCTCGCCTATCGGCTCAGGTCGTTGAACAGCAATTAAACAGAAAATCCCTTGCCGGAATTTTCCCAAATCCTGCTTCCGCTACAAAAACACGTCAAAGCCAAATAGCAAAATCAACTAACAAACTTCAAAACCAAAATGCCCCGTATCCAACAACACGGCTTTTGTCTTCTGTCACATCGCCCGAATTCTTGTAATCGATTAACTTTGCCCTCCACCTGCGCATTCTTGCAAGACTAAAAAAAATCAAAAGTGGAAAAAAGCCGCAGGCGCAGTTTTCTTTAAGACCCTTCAAGTCAAGATTTTCAATCGCACGAATTGTTCTTAGGTCCTTTTCCACAGCAGAATCATAGCTTAGAAAATGGCTAAGATCCGTTGAAAAAACAAAAACAAGCTCCTTTTCCTCACTGTAAATTTTGCTAAGCCTTTTTGCAAAATCTTCTGCTTCATCAAGGTCAATTTCTCCAACCATCAATGGCAAAATTTCTTTTACTCCTGCCTCTTGTAAAAACGGAATCTGATTGTCAATTGCATGTTCTCTTTTTAAGTCTATTTTTTGAGTTCTAAACCCAAAGTCATTCACACTCAATTTTCCAAGGGGCGTCTCCCAAAAATCCTTGTTGTGAGAAAGAACCCCTGCAAGAGGAATGTAGTGAGAAGGCGACAATACAACTGCTTTTTTTGCAATGCCAGAAATCATTGAATATGCCTGCCCTGCAACAGCTCCTGAAAAAACATAACCTGCATGCGGCACAATAATCCCGTGAACACCTTTTCTGCCCTCTCCACAAGACAAGAATCTTCTAACTTCTCTTTCAAGCTCATCTTTTTCCTGCGGATACCACATAAAATATAAAAGATTTTGATGTTTATCAATATTATGAAAGAAGCAAAACTTTACCAAAAGCTTAAAGAAAAAAGATTAAAATGCCTTGCCTGTTCAAATGAATGCATAATCTCTAACGGCAAAAAAGGAATTTGCGGAGTTAGAAAAAATATCAATGGAAAGCTTCAGCTTCTTGTGCACGGCATGCCCTGTGCTGTTCATGTGGACCCCATAGAAAAAAAGCCGCTTTATCATTTTCTGCCAGGCTCGCTTGCTTTCTCAATTGGAACAATCGGCTGCAACTTCAAGTGCCCTTGGTGTCAAAATTGGGATATTTCGCAAAACCGCGACGAAAACTTCTTTTCAAAAGAACTTCTAACACCAAAAAAAGCTGTAAGTCTTGCCATCCTCTACGGCTGCAAAAGCATAGCATACACTTACAACGAGCCGGCAATATTTTCCGAATACATAAAAGATATCGCAAAGCTTGCCAAAAAAGAGGGTCTAAAAAACATACTTGTAACAAACGGCTATTTTACAAAAGAGTCCTTTGATTTTTTAAATAAAGAGCACCTAATTGACGCTGCAAATATCGACCTTAAAGCCTTCAAAGACGAAACTTACAGAAAATACTGCGGCTCTGTAAAAGGAATAAAGCCTGTTCTTGAAAACATAAAAAGATTTCACAAAGCAAAGATACACATTGAGGTAACAACTCTCATAATTCCCAATCTAAATGACTCCAAAAAAGAATTAAAACAAATAGCTGAATTCATTGCTTCAATTGACAAAAACATACCGTGGCACATTTCAAGATACTTTCCACAATACAAAATGGACGAAAAAAAGCATCCAGTAACAAAAATTGAAACCTTAAAATTAGCGGAAAAAATTGGAAAAGCGACCGGTTTAAGATATGTCTACATCGGAAACGTCTAAAATGGAAATATTCATTCAAAGTAAAAAAAGAGAAGAACTAATTGACATAACAAGCATGGTAGAAGAAAAGATAAAAATTTCAAATGGAATTGTAAACCTGTTTGTCCCGCACGCAACAGCGGCAATAACTATTAACGAAAACGCCGATCCAAACCTGCCATTAGACATAAGCTCTTTTTTAAAAGAAAAAGTAAAAAAAGGCATTTGGCTTCATGACAGAATTGACAACAACGCCGACGCACACATAAAATCAACACTGATAGGCCCATCAATTACCATTCCTGTTTCAAACAAAAAACTCCTCCTTGGAACCTGGCAAAACATTTTCTTCTGCGAATTTGATGGCCCAAGAAAAAGAAAAATAATAATTACCGAGGTAAAAAATGAAGCTTGAACCATTGATTAGCCTTGCAAGAGAATCAATAGAAAGCAAGTTAGAAGGCAAAAAGTTAGAAGTCAGTGAAAAGATAAAAAACGAATACTCAAAAAATGGGGCTTGTTTTGTGACCCTTACAATCAACGGCTCTCTTCGTGGCTGTATCGGCTCAATTGTCGCACACAGACCGCTTTGGATGGACGTCGTTGAAAACGCAAAAGCTGCAGCATTTTCTGACCCAAGGTTCTTTCCCTTGACAAAAGAAGAATTTGACAGGATAAGAATTGAAATATCTGTTCTGACAAATCCAAAACAAATAAGCTTCAAAGACGAAAAAGAGCTCTTGGAAAAAATTGATAACAAAATGGGACTAATCCTAAAATCCGGAATTTTTTCTTCAACTTTTCTCCCGCAAGTCTGGGAGCAAATCCCTTCTAAAAAAGAATTTTTAGAAAACCTATCCCTTAAGGCCGGTCTTTCAAAAGATGCGTGGAAAAAATCAGAAATATTTTTTTACAGAGTGATAAGTAAAAAGGAGAGTTGAGAATGGTGCGCGAAAATAATTTAAATGTGCTTTTTTGTCATTGTTAATGGAAAGAAAAGAATTAATTGAGAAGTTTATAAAATTCTTTGAAAAGAAGAATCACAAAAAAGTTCCAAATGCCTCACTTATTCCGGAAAATGATCCTACAGTTCTTTTCACAACTGCTGGAATGCACCCACTTGTTCCATACCTTCTTGGACAAAGCCACCCCCAAGGAAAGAGGCTTGTGGGGATACAAAGATGCGTCAGGACAGGCGACATAGATTCTGTTGGGGACAATGTCCACCACACATTCTTTGAAATGCTTGGTAATTGGAGTCTTGGAGATTACTTTAAGGAGGATTCAATAAGGTGGAGTTTTGAATTTTTGACAGAAGTGCTTGGACTTGATAAAAACAAACTTGCTGTTAGCGTTTTTAGCGGAAACAAAGACGCCCCAAGGGACAATGAATCTGCAAAAATCTGGAAATCTATTGGGTTTTCAGACGATAAAATTGTTTTTCTTGAGGATAACTGGTGGGGACCGGCAGGCCAGACAGGACCGTGCGGTCCAGACACAGAAATTTTTTATTGGACTGGCGAAGAAATCCCCGAGAAATTTGACCCAAGCGACAAAAGATGGGTAGAGATATGGAACAATGTCTTTATGGAATATGTGAAAAGAAAAGACGGAAGTCTCGAATTATCGCCACAAAAGAATGTGGATACCGGGATGGGCCTTGAAAGAACTCTTGCGGTTATGAAGGGAACTTATGACAATTATAAGACTGATTCGTGGGAAAAAATAATCAGAGAAATAGAAAGAATAAGTGGAAAGGAGTATGAAGGGCACGAGAAGTCAATGAGGATTATAGCAGACCACATCAAAGCGGCAGTTTTTATGATTAACGACGGGGTATTTCCCGGAAAATCAGAAAGGGAATATGTTTTAAGAAGGCTTATCAGGCGCGCTGTTCGTTTTGGTAGGAAAATAGGAATCAAAAATTTCACTCAGGCAGTTGCCGTTCCCGTCTTTGAAATTTACGACGATTACAGATTTGACCGCGAGAAAATTATGCATGAGCTAAAGAAAGAAGAAAGCCTTTTTCTTGAAAGAATTGAAAAAGGAATGAGGGTTTTTGAAAAATTTGCCGACTCTGAAAAAATTGATGGAAAAACAGCTTTTCTTCTCTACCAGTCTTACGGATTTCCGATAGAACTGACTCTTGAAGTTGCAAAGGAAAGGGGTCTTGAGGTGGATAGAGAGGGGTTTTTAGAAGAACAAAAAAAGCATCAAGAAATCTCGAGAACAGCCACTGCAGGAAAGTTTAAGTCAGGCCTTGCAGACGAAAGTGAAGCGACAACAAGACTACACACAGCAACCCATCTCCTTCTCGCAGCGTTGAATCGCGTTCTTGAAAAACCCCCCGGGCTAAAGGAAATTGAACAAAGGGGAAGCAATATTACTGCCGAACGGGCACGTTTTGATTTTACATTTGACAGAAAGCTCACAGACAAAGAAATCCAAAAGATAGAAGAAATGGTTAATGGGTGGATAAGGGAGGGTTCAGATGTCGAAAGAAAGGAAATGACACTTGAAGAAGCAAGGAAGTTTGGAGCCTCTGGAATTTTTGAGGAAAAGTATAAGCAGATAGGAAAGATAAGTGTTTATGTGATTGGCGATGGAAAAATAAGCAAGGAAATATGCAGCGGACCCCACGTCAAGAGCTTAAAAGAGCTCCAAGGTTACAGATTCAAAATAGCAAAACAAAAATCTGTAGGTGCAGGCGTTCGCAGGGTAAAGGTTGTCCTTGAAAAGTTAGCTTAACTTTCTTTCAATCCTCTCAAGACGCCTCAAAATTTCTTCAATTTCTCTTTCTGATTTTCTGTTTACTTCATAATCGTATTCAATTTTTCGGCGGTCTTTTTCTGCCTGTCTGTTCTGACTCATAAGGATGATAGGTGCTTGAATTGCAGCAAGGCAGGAGAGAACAAGATTTAACAGGATAAATGGGTAAGGGTCCCACCTGTCGATCCATGCGTAAAGGTTTGCTGCCATCCAAAGCCCAAGGAATACGAGAAACACAAATATGAATGTCCAACTGCCAGCGTATTTTGCAAGAACATCGGCGGCCCTTTGACCAAATGTAAGCTTTCCGGAAAATACCCTATGCAAGGCATCACTTCTTTTTTTCATTGTCTTATCAAGATTAGTGTAGCTTAAAAGTTTTATGTAAGAATTCCCATTGCCTGCCAAAGACTTATTCTACGAAGACTGCAGGAAGTCCGGGTCTTGCTTTTTTAGCTTTGTTGGCTGGGTCGTATTTTTCTTTATCAGCTGTTGAGAACACTTCAAACTTTACAGGCAGGCTTATTTTTTCTTTTTGACACAAGGCAAAATCTTTTGGGATCAGATAGATATATGCTTTTTTTATTTCTCTGTCCTTTTTTTGGAGGGCATTAATGACCGAATTGGCAGCCTGCTGCACTTTTTCGTTGATATCTTCTTTCTCTTCTTTCTTTTCTACCTTCTTTGCTAAAGGCCAGCTTGAATTTGAGACAAACCCACTATTTCCAATTTTTTCAAAAAGCTCTTCGGATATGTGTGGAGCGAAAGGGCAAAGAAGTTTAAGGCATGTTTCAAGAGATTCCCTTGAAGCCGATTTCTCTGCCGAAAGCCTTTCAAATAATTCTTTCAATTCAATTGTGGCAAGGCGGTACCTGAAGTTCTCAATGTACTTGGTTATTTTTGAAATTTTTTCATTGAGAAATCCCTTAAAATCTTCTGTATCCTTACCAATCTCAATCTTATGGAACGTTTTAAAGATTTTCTTAATGAATCGTAAGGCACCGTTGATTCCATCTTTTGACCATTCGCGGTCTTTGTCAGGTTCAGCAAGAGAAAGCAAGAAGTACCTTGCAGTATCAATGCCATATTCCTTAGAGATGGTTGAGGGTTCAACAACATTTCCTTTTGACTTGCTCATTCTTTCTCCGCCTTCCCCAAGAAGCATTCCTTGATGAAAGAGTTTTATTACAGGCTCATCAAAATTAATCAACCCAAGGTCCCTTAGGAATTTTGTATAAAACCTAAAATAAATCAGGTGTGTGCAGGCATGTTCAGAACCACCAATATACAAGTCAACAGGGCACCAATAATCAGCCTTTTTTTCATCAAATATTTTTTCATCGTTTTTTGGGTCAGTATATCTTAAAAAATACCACGAGGAGTTAACAAAGGTGTCCATCGTATCCGTTTCCCGTTTTGCATCTGAAGAGCACTTCGGACATTTAACATTTATCCATTCTTTTGTAGTTTCTAAGGGATTTCCCTTCCCAAAAACAACTTCTTTTGGCAGAACAACCGGAAGGTCTTTTTCTGGAACCGGAACAGCCCCACACTTCTTACAGTGAATTATGGGTATTGGGGTCCCCCAGTACCTTTGACGCGAGATTCCCCAATCGCGCAATTTGAACTGTGTAACCTTTTTTGCAAGTCCTTTTTCTGAAAGCCATTGCGTAATTTTCTCCTTTGCCTTACTGCTGTGCATCCCATTGAATTCTCCGGAGTTAATCAAAATGCCATCCCCAGTAAACGCCTCACCGGAGCCACCATCAATTACGCGTCTTATTGGGATATTGTACTTTTTTGCAAATTCAAAGTCGCGCTTGTCGTGAGCTGGAACACCCATAACCATTCCAGAACCATAGTCTGCTAAAACAAAATTCCCAACATAGATTGGAACCATCTCGCCTGTTGCAGGGTTCTTTGCATACGAGCCGGTAAACGCCCCTTCTTTTTCCAATTTTGAAATATCTTTTTCAGATACGGATGTGATTTTTTCAAGAAGTCTTTCAACTTCCTCTTTTTTCTCAGGGGTTACAAGATCCCAAAGGTTTGGATGGTTTGCAGAGATCACCATAAAAGTAACTCCGAATATTGTGTCTGGGCGTGTTGTAAATATTGGCCATTTTTTTCCGTTAATATCAAAAAGAATTTCGGTTCCGTGGCTTTTTCCAATCCAATTTTTTTGCATAGCCTTTGTTTTTATTGGCCAGTCAAGATTATCTATCCCGGAGTAAAGTTCATCCGCATAGTGAGTTATTTTTAGAAACCATTGCTTCAATGTTTTAATTTTAACCTTTGTATCTTCGTGCCTCCAGCATTTTCCATTTACAACCTGCTCATTGGCAAGAACAGTTGAACATTTTGGACACCAGTTTACAGGAGATTTTTTTTGATATGCCAACCCCTTCTCAAACATTTTTAGAAAAATCCACTGGTCCCATTTGTAGTACGAAGGGTCTGCTGTTGAGATCATGCGCGACCAATCATAAGAAATCCCAAGCGCCTTTTGCTGAGAGATATAGTTTTGGATTGCTTTTGAAGTGTATTCTTCCGGAGGTGTTCCATCTTTTATTGCAGCGTTTTCTGCAGGTAAGCCAAGTGCATCGTAGCCCATTGGGTGCAATACATTAAATCCCTGCATTTTTTTGAAACGTGCAGCCACATCTCCAATAACATAGTTTAATGCGTGACCCATATGAAGCCCAAGAGCTGAAGGATAGGGGAACATTTCAAGACAATAAAACTTTGGCTTGTCAGAATTATCATCTGCAGAAAAAACTTCTGCTTCTTCCCAGCGCTTTTGCCACTTTTTTTGTATGGTTTCAAAGTCAATTTCCATAAGTATAGATCTGAAAAGAACTTTTAAAATCTTTGTGGAAACTTTCAGAATGGTTCAGTATTATCACCCAAAGGTTTAAAAAGGGTGTTGAACAAGAGTTTAAGACGAGAAGAAAAATTTACAGGAGATTATAGATTTTCTCGGAAAAAATGAGTAACGAAGAAAGAACAATTGTTGTTCCTGGAGAGACTCTGGTGTCAGGAAACGACTACCTGCCTGGGGATGGAGCATATAGGGATGGAAAGGACGTTGTAGCTCAAAGATTCGGAATAAAGAACATATCTGAAAAGCTAGTAAGAGTTGTACCCGTTTCTGGAACATACAGACCACGTAAAGGCAATACAATTATCGGGGTAGTTGTTGATATAACTTTTAACGGCTGGCTTATAGATTTTGGAGGAGCCCAAAATGCTTTTCTCTCGATATCGGAAGTTCCACGATACATCAACAAAGGGGAGCTCAGAGATTTTCTTGACTTTGGAGATGCCGTCGTTGTTAAGGTGTGGGATGTTAAGTCGCGAAGTGTTGAAGTTTCAATGAAAATGCGCGGCTTCGGAAAACTGGAGGGTGGAATGATTATTAAGGTAAATCCGAATAAGGTTCCCCGAATAATCGGGAAAGAAGGGAGTATGGTCAAACTTCTCAAAAATTCCCTTGGATGCAGCATTACCGTTGGGCAAAATGGATATGTCTGGATTTATGGGAAATCTCTTGAAGACGAGATAAAAACAAAGAAAGTTATTGAATTTATTGTTGATAATGCAACATCAATTGGGCTAACAGAAGCTGTTGAAAAATATATCCACGAACTCGGCGAATCAGATTTTGAAATAATAGAGGAGAATACAGACAAATGAGCCTTTACAAGGAGCGTTTTGATGGGAGGGCTTTTGATGAAGTTAGGCCAATCAGAGCAGAAGTAGGGATAATTCCCTCTGCTGATGGTTCTGCAGTTTTTGAAACGGGCGGAACAAGGGCAATTGCAGTTGTAAGAGGCCCAAGGACGCTTCACCCACAGCATATGCAAAACCCTCAGAAAGGAATTTTAAGAGTAAGTTACGGAATGATGCCGTTTTCCGTTTGGGACAGGATTCGTCCAGGCCCTTCAAGAAGGAGCGAGGAGATTTCAAAAGTAACTGAATGGGCACTGAGTTCTGTTGTAGATCTTTCGGAATTTCCAAATACTGTTGTAGACGTTTTTATCCAGATACCTCAAGCAGATGCTGGCACCCGTGTTGCGGGAATAAACGCAGCTGCAATGGCTCTTGCTGATGCAGGCATACCAATGAGGGAAATGATTTCAGCTATTGCGGTTGGCAAGGTTGATAAAACCTTGATAGTTGATGTTAATAAAATGGAAGAAGATTTTAGTGAAGGAGAAGGCTCAACAGATATTCCAATGGCATTCACTTCAAGGAGGAAAAACATTGCCCTTCTCCAGCTTGACGGGAAAATCTCCACAGATGAACTCAAAAAAGCAATTGAGATGGGAAAAGTGGCATGTGAAAAAGTTTTGGAAGCACAAGTAGAGGCACTTAAAAAGTCTAAATCAAAGGGAATTGAAAATGAGTGATGTGGTAATTTCAAACATACAGCGTAAGAAGATTCTTGAGTGCATTGCAAGTGGCAAGAGACTTGATGGACGTGCTCTTGATGAGTATAGAAAGATTGAAGTAGAGGTTGGGATTAGCAAAAACGCCGAGGCTTCTGTTCGCTTACGTCTCGGTAAGACTGAAGTTTTAGCAGGAGTAAAACTTGGAATAACTGAGCCATATCCTGATGCACCAGACGAAGGAACATTTATGACTAATGCTGAACTCCATCCAATGGCTTCCGAATATTTTGAGATGGGTAGGCCAAGAATTGAAGCAATTGAACTTGCAAGAGTAATTGATAGAGGGATTCGTGAGAGTGGTTTTATAGATATGAAAAAACTTTGTATAAAGGAGGGCGAAAAAGTATGGCAGGTCTTTTTGGATATAGTTGCACTTAATGATGATGGAAATATGCTTGATGCCGCAGGACTTGCTGCCTTGATTGCCCTTGGGAATGCAAAGATGCCAAAATTTAACGAGGAAGAGGGAAAGATTGAACACGAACTTACAGAAGAACCCCTGCCTCTTAACCATGAAGCAATGTCTTTTAATATGACTTTTCATAAAATAGGAAACCAAATAGTTGTAGATGTTGGACCAGAAGAAGAGGCAGTCTCAGATTATAGACTAAGCATTGCAGTCGGAGATGATAATGGTAAACCCAGAATAACTGCTATGCAGAAAGGAAAAGAAGGAGCAATTAGTTCGGAAGATATGGAAAAGATTTTAAAGCTTGTTGAAGTTAAATGGAAAGAGATGTTTCCAAAAGTAAAGGAATATGTCTTTGGAAATGGCAAGTGAAGAGTTTTCAAAATATGAAAGGGCGCGGATAATCGGGGCGAGAGGTTTGCAAATATCAATGGATGCTCCGCTGTTGCTGGAATTCTCAGAGGAGGATTTAATGGAGGTCAACTATGACCCTCTAAAAATCGCTGAAATAGAGCTTGACAAGGGAGTTCTTCCAATATCAGTTAAAAAACCTCTTCCGTTGAAAAAAGAAGAAGATATTGAAAAGTTAAAGGTGGAAGAGACAAAAATAAGTGATGCCGAAAAAGAAAGGATTGAGCTTGAAGAGGAAAAGGAGATTGCAGAAAGTGGCGAGATAATTGAACTTGCTAACAGCGAAGAAGAGGAAGTCGTTGAAGAGGAGAACGAAGAAGAAGCAATATCTGAGGAAGTAGAGTAATTGGCAAGATTTATTAATTCCGTTTTTTATGGTATTCTATGTTTGTAAAAGAGATTGTCCCAAGGATTATTAAAAATTCAAGGGGTGAAAAGACAATTGAAGTTAGACTTCGGACATATGAGGGAAAATTTTTCTCTTCTGCACCTTCTGGAAAGTCGCGTGGTAAAAGGGAAGTAGAACCCTACAATATTCGCGGGATTGATTGGAGCTTTAAGCTTTTGCGTGCATTTTGTAGGATCCTTGTTCATAAAAATTTCATAATAAAAAGAGTTGACGATCTGTCTTCACTTGAGTTGCTTTTAAGGAAATTTGAAGCAAGGTTCGGGAAGCTTGGAGGAAATGTCTGGTATGTTCTTGAAACTGTCTTTTTGAAAGCAGCTGCTGCAGATAAGGGGATTGAGCTTTGGCAACTTATAAACAATGACTTAAACAATGGTAAAAAACCAAAGATTCCAATGCCTGTTGGAAATTGTATAGGTGGGGGATTGCATAGCCTTGGTGTAAAAGGAAAAAAGCCAGATTTTCAGGAGTTTCTTTTAATCCCAAAAGAGAAAAGCATTTCTCGGGCAGTCACCTTAAACCTTCGGGCATATACACGGGCTGCCAGTCTTCTGAGAGCTAAAAAGAGGAATGATGAAAATGCTTGGGAGACCAATAGAACTAATGAAGAAACCCTAAGTGTCCTAAAGAAAGTTGCAGACGAGTTTGGGCTAAGGGTAGGTCTTGATGTTGCAGCATCAACTTTTTTTAAAAAAGGGTATTATCACTACAAGAATAAACGGCTTATCAGAGACAGGTTAGACCAGATTGACTTTATTTCAGTTCTTAAGAAGAAGTTTGGATTATTTTACATTGAGGACCCATTGCAAGAAGATGATTTCTCAGGCTTTAAGGAATTGTTGGCAAGGTCTGGAAAATCGGCACTGGTGGTTGGAGACGATTTGACAACTACTAATCCAAAAATCGTTGAGAGAGCTATTCGCTCTAAATGCATAAATGCAGTGATAGTTAAACCAAATCAGATTGGCTCAATAATTGAAGTAAAAAAAGTCGTCATTATCTGTAAGAAAAACAAAATCAAAATGATTTTTTCTCACAGGAGCGGAGAAACTAAAGACGATGCACTGGCTGACTACTGCATAGGATTCGGGGGAGATTTTATAAAATCAGGAATATACGGAAAGGAGCGCCTAATAAAACTTAGAAGATTAATTGAAATAGAAAAAAAGATTAATGCCGAATAGCCCCATTGGGAAAAAACCATCATAAAGAACATTAAATTTTCAAACATAAACTTTTCTCAACAAGGTTAGTTAAGACAAAAGTTTTAAAAAGAAAGAATGCGGCAAATTGTTGAAGATGAGGTGCGACAGGAGTTTTTTAATTTTAACTATCATTTTACTTTTTAGTATCAGCTATGTCTTAGCTGTTGATTATTATGGTTATACCAAATATCAAAATGGGACGGCTCTTGGAGGAGTTAATGTAACTCTTAAGGTTGTAGAGTTTGGGCCTGACGGGCCACAAGTAAATTCTTCTTACTCTGGCCTTTCTAATTCAAGCGGCTTCTTTAATATAACAGTTCCAGAACAGTTTAACAATGGACAGTGGAACATAAAACCTGTTTTTATAAAGTATCTCCCTGACAACGACACAACAGAATATATTGGACCCAATGTTCCGGCCATCCCAGCAAACGATTTCTTCCAGCAAGTAGGCACAAGCTTTTACCTAAAGAGGGGTGCAACCCTCCTTATTAGCGGCATCGGGGACGAGCATTTTGCAAGCACAATCAATGGCACAAATTCATCATCAATTTCTTCTGATTATCAAGTAGGTCTTGAGTTTATCAACGATAGCGGGAACGAATTTTTACTCTACATTAACGGTTCTGATTGTTTGATGGGATTAAATTCTACTCGTGGCCTTAATTTTAGTGCTTGTAGCCTTAACATAACATCTATAGCAGATTTTACCTATTCTGACGGGGCAAGGTCCTATTTTATTGTAAATAATACACAGGTAGAAAAATGCTATATTGGTTCAAAACTCTCAAATGTTACCTGCAACGAGTCATCAGACCTATCAGGAGATTTTAGCTCAGTTCTTGGAGTTGAAGCAGTTTCCCTTGGACCAGAGGATTATATTTATGTTTCAGGTATCAACAAGACAGGTGGGATGAGTGCAATTGCAAAATACTACACAAATCTTAGTTTTATTTCAAAAGACATGATGCAATCTCCGGCAGGTTTCATAGAATACGATGAGAGTGGAGCATTTCAGGG
>RFLO01000022.1 GCA_003693875.1 Candidatus Pacearchaeota archaeon
CCTGCACAATTATGGGGCGCCATGCAAGCGACAAGTTGACCTACAAGCTCTTCTTTGGAGTTTAGGTTGTAAAAAGCAGGCAAACCATAAATTTTCTCAAGTTCTGCATCAATAAACTTTGAAATGTTAAAAAAAACGTCGTCGGCTTTTTCGTCTTGGGTTTTGGGACAAGATGGCAAAACAATATCGTGTGGTTTAAGTTCCAAAATTTGTTCTTCAGACACAAGTTCCTCGCCAAAAATGTCTGTTTTGTAGCCCATTTCCTTCAATTTATTGATGCTTGTTCCAATTTCTTTGGGTTTAAAGTGGGTCATTGGAATTTCTGTGCAATCGTACCTGATTGTGCCGTCTTTGTTTACGGCAAGTCCAAAACTTGCACGAAGAATTCCTTTTGCTAAATGCTCAATATCATGCTCTGCGTTACTGGTTCCACGAACGCCTTTTACAAGGGCCGGGAACTCAAAATCTTTTCCAAGAATTTTTTTTGCCTCGTCAAAATATTTTTGGGGATTAATCTTTTTAGTTGCAAATGTATCGGACACATTGTGCTCTTCGCAAGCACTATCCATTACTTTTTTACAAAACCTGCAATAAAACATCCTTTTGGTTTTTTTGCCACATTTCTCGCACCTTGGATAAATTGTTTCATTTCCGCATTCACAGCGAAAAACCGGCCAATCTGCCCGTATAAAGCCGGCTTTGCAGGCATCTTGAAAACTCCTAAGTCTTCCGCCCTGCTCCCCAACTGGAAACAGCATATTCGGACTACCTGTAAGCTTTCTGAGTTTTGCTTTTTCTGGCCTGCCCATCCTACTCCCAATAAATGTTCCTGCCTTGTCTTTTATCTCTACACCACACATCTCATTTACAATAGACAAAACCTCTGCCTCTTCTTTTGGAATTGTTATTTTGTCTCCAATAACTTCGCCATCTAAAATCTCCCCAATACCAAGATTAAACAAAAAAGCCCTTGCGCTTTTCTCAACAACAACATTATCTAAGACAACGCGGTGTTCAACACCTAAAAGTTCAAGTGCCCTTTTAGCAACTGCGCGCTCTTCCCTTTTAGAGCCCTCCCACGGAAAAACCAATTTGCCGTCCTCTCTGCCACCCCTCCAAACAGCCAGTTTAAGCCAGTTAAGGAGCGCCACAAACTGCTCAAAGGAAATTTGTGTCCAGTAAAATATGTATTTTGGGTGTAGGGGAACCCCATACTTACGGCTCAATTCAACGGCAGCCTCAAAAGGAACCGAAAATTTGTCAATTACAAGTTCCTCGCCGGTCACATCCAGCTTTTCCTTTAACTCAAGTTCCCACCACTCCTCCACATAACCTGGTTTTAAGAGCTCGTGGTTGCGGTCTATAACGTCTCCTAACGGGAAAAGAATATCGCCCAAATAAATTATTTCTTCTATTTTGTCATAAGTCCTGCAGGATTCATCAAAATCTAAAATCTGTTTAACGGAACCATCTTTAAATTTTACTATTGGGCCTTCAATGCTGTCACACGAGGTGATTATACAGCCTTTCGTTGGTTTTTCAACCTTTAGTTGGGTTCCTTGTGACAAAAACCCGTCCGTAACCCCCATAGTGGCTGGATGAATAGAGGCTGCAGAAAAACCTGAAACGCGGCTTCTGCCATACCTGAATCTAAAACCTCCAACTCTCCCCGGATGGCCATAAACCGGCCTTCCAGCAACAAGGTCTTTTATGTATGCTGCCTCAACATCGCCGGTACCTTCCTCGCGTTTTTTATGCAATTCCACGTATTCTTCTAAAAAATCCCATCCACTACACTTAAATCCGTTTTTCTTTGGACTGTTTAGCCTTTTAAGCCCCTTGGCAGCTTTTTGAGCCAAACCCTCGCTGAAAGTAAGACACATTCCACCACGAATAAAATTTGTTGGAACCCTCTCAAGATCCTTATAATTTGAAACTTCCTTGTCTTCTGTCGGGTCGCCAGATATCTGTATAGGGAGCCTTCTTGCTAAAAACTCCATTTCTTCCTCGGTTGGGAGATATTGTAGGTTGGTAACTCTCTCATGATAATCCAAATTCTCTGTAATATACCTTTTTACCTCTTCTTCTGTAGGGTCGTACTTGGCATAACCAAAATGTTCTCTTAAAAAATCTATGAGCATCAAAACAACACAAGTAGCCGTTGTCCCTGCAGACCTTATTGGCCCGCTAAAATTTGCTATCAAATAGTCTTTCCCATCTCTTGTTTTTCCAACATCCAAACCAGTAAAACCCTCTATAGGCGAAGCCACAACACCAAGAGTAAGATAAGCAAAACCAACCCGAATGCCTGCATCAATTGCAGCAAGCTGGTTTTCAAATTTACAAAATTTTTCTTCGGCAATCTCCTTTGCAATGGCAAAACTAACCGTAGTATCCAGCTTTCCAAACTCCTCTTCCAATTCAAGCATTCTGTTTGTAATTTCTTTTATTGGAAGGTTTGAGTGAATTGTAGCGGCAAGTCCCACAGATTTTTCAGCCATAGTCATCGCTAAAGGAACTTCAACATAGTCTACGGGATCAATTCCCACCTTCCTAGCTCTGGCTGCAAAATCGTACTCCTCCTTAACCTTTTTGTTTAAACTATCAAAATATCCTTCAACGTCCCAACCACACATTTTTTTGTTAACTACTAACTGTTTTACCATTCTCCAATCCAATTGCTCCTGCTTCGTCTGAAAAATCGAGAATTTTTATTTCCCTTGTTTTTAGATTAAAAATGGGCACCTTGCATGGGTCTGGAACGTTTCCTACTTTTTCTTCAAAAGGAGTAATTGATTGCCAACATGAACTCGCAACAATAAGTATGTTGTTGTATGTACTTACCTCAACACGGTGTTGATCTCCTGTAACAATTATGTCTGGGATTATTTCTACTACAAGAGAATCTTTTTCACAGGGAACATAATCCATCATCCCATGCATCGGTGCAAGGTGCCTTCTTTTCAAAAATTCTTTTACCACAAGAGCAGGCCTCGTATGCCCATATTTTATCCTTATGTCTGTAATCTCATCTATAAAGCGATTGATACTCGCACCATGATACATCAAAACCTTAAAACCCCCATCAATTTCTACAACTGAAGGATTTGGAACAAGATAAAGATTTTCAATTTCGTAAAGGCTGGGTGCCCATTTCTCGCTTATTACTGGTTGGGGCTCGCCTACCCAAACTGAGTCGTGCTGTCCTGGACACATAACCATTTTTATGTCTTTTCTAATAAGCTTTAGAATTCTTGAAACAACGCCATACTGTCCGTGAGAGGTTTTTTCTACAAGATACTTCTCCTGGCCTGGGTAATGATTTATTCCGTCAATGTTGTCTCCTACAATAAAAAGATATCTGACTTTTCCTGCCATTTCCTTCTGTTTGCTATCGCCAAGCTCACCGTTAAGCCACTTAACAAACCTCAAAAGATTTTTTTCTAAAAACATAGTTGAACCACCATGAAAGTCTGAAACAAAGGCTACATACTCGTCAAATTCGCTTCGCCTTTTCTCATCAAGTCTCGCTTCAGGATAAAAAATTTCGTTTGCAAAAAGAATCTCGTTGTTTCCCGAAACATTTATCGCAATTATATCGTCAAGAAGAACGTTCCGTGCAACCTCAAACACGTCTTTCCTATTCCTGTTAACCAAAACCGTTGCTCTTCCGCTTAAGTCTTCTACTTCGAAGATTATGTTCTTGCTTTTAGTAATTCTTTTGTCAAAAACCGAAACAATGATTGTGTAATTGCCTTTGCTGTATCCTATTTTTCTTAGGCTTGTAAGATTTTCAAGATTGCGTAATTCCAAAGCTTTCCTTAATACCTCAAATCTTGACCTAAAATGTTGGACAAAATCTTCTACGGTAATTTTTCTCTGCTTAAATGCCGGAGCCGCCAAGAGCTTAACTTTACCCCTTTCCTTTTTTTGGTTTTTGTTGTCGTTTTTTTTAAACTTAGAAAGAAATTCTAAAAGTTTGGGAGACAGTTCTTTCCCTTCAAAAAAAGCAACGAGTTTGTCTGAAAATTTTGAAAAACTTTTAAGACTAATGACTCTTTCTGGAACTCCACTTGCCTCAATAATGTTTAAGATGTTTTCAGCTTCATCGCTTCTAAACCCTTCAAGGTAACCTAACACTTCCTTATCAAGCAAAAAGCCTTTTTTCATACAGGCTTGCAAAATTTCAGATACCATCTCAAAGTCCAAGAGATTCGCGAAGTATGAATTCTACCTTGTCAAGTAAATTGTTTGGAATAGAAAGCTTAATTTCTCTGGTTCTCCCGTGCCTTCCTTTAGAGATTACGCGTGCGTTGATTAACCCAAGCATGTCTATTTCTGCAAGGATATCAGAAATCCTTCGCTGCGTCAGACTATCAGTTTTTGTTTTCTCGCAAAGTTCCTGATAAAGATTATAAACATCCCCTGTGAAAAAAGTAGTTTTTTCTCCACGTTTTTTAAGAACCTTGGTAAGCTCCATTATTGCATAAAGCACTAACTGAAATTGTTTGGGCTCACTTTCCACAATATCTAAAATTTTATCCCTTTCAATTTTTTCGTTGGCTATATCAATGTAGTCTTCGCTAATAAAATCCTTGTTGTCTCTTTCACAAAGCTCGCCTGCAATTCTTAAAAGATCTAAGGCTCTCCTTGCGTCTCCGTGTTCCCTTGCAGCATAGGCAGCACATTTTGCAATAACTCCTTCTGAAATAGCCCCCTCCTTAAAAGCTTCGCTGCACCTCTCTTTTAAGATGTCTTGTAGTTGGAGCGCATTATAGGGTGGGAAAACAAACTCTTCCTCGCCAAGAGAAGACCTAACTCTCGGATCAACATTTTCAAGGAATGTAACATCATTTGAGATTCCAATAAGTGAAATCTGAGCGTTGCTAAGTTCTTGATTGAGGCGTGTCATTGAATACAAGAAATTGTCGCTTATCTTTTTTACTGCTTGGTCAATTTCATCAAGTATAAACACTATTAACTGCTCTTTTTTATCTACAAGCTCTATGAACTTTGCCCAGACCTGGTCTGTCGGAAGCCCTGTCGCAGGAACTTCTCCCCCAAGACCCTTAATAAGTGCTGCGAGAATCCTATACTCAGTATCTGAAACCTTTTTAAGTTTGCAGTTCAAATACTCAAAATTAACATTTACCCCAAGAGACTCTGCCTTCTTGCTAAGTTCTTGACGAACATACTGAACAGATAGCGTTTTTCCTGTCCCTGTTTTGCCATAAATAAAAAGGTTGCTTGGCCTCTCACCCCTAAGGCTTGGGGCAAGGATGCTTGCAATTGACTTTATTTGGTTTTCGCGATGAGGTATAGAATCCGGAGTGTATCTTGCTTGTAAAACTGCCTTATTCTTAAAAATACTATTGCTTATTGCTGAATTAAAAATTTCTTCTAGCTCAACCCCCATTCCAGCCATATGATATTGAAAGTCTATTTAAAGATTAGTATACACGAAAAGATAGTAAGGCGAAATTTATTTCATTTGGAAGCTTAAAAAAGCCAAAATATTTAAACCCTAAAAATGTCCTCTAAAAAATAGGTTTTGTTTGGTTCCCCTGACCCCTTCATTTCATCTCCAAAAGAAATTGTGTTGAGCTGCAGCCCCTAACAATACCTCCAAAAGATATATGATTAATTAAATATGATAAAACATATATTATAAATAATATAAAACCTTTTAAATAAAAAAAATTACCCCACTAATA
>RFLO01000023.1 GCA_003693875.1 Candidatus Pacearchaeota archaeon
ACATAAAAAATAAATAAAATTAAAATGACAATTCCAAAAACTATCAAAACCTACCAACCATTCTTTCTAAAAAAGCCGGCATTCATTCCTTAGGATAGAATGGGGATTATTTAAAACCCTTTATAAGACAAGCCAGCTCATGCATCATAATCGTAAAACCTCAAAACACTTAAATATCTTTAATTCTAAATCTATTGATGAAGTCTGATGAGAAATTCAAGTTAATCACAAGAAACCTTCAAGAGGTAATTGGGGAGTCCGAATTAAAAGAAAAGCTCAAAAGCAAAAAAGAGCTTTCAGTTTACTGGGGCACAATGCCGACAGGAAGTGTCTCAATAGCGTATTTTTTCCCAATGCTAAAAATTGCAGACATGCTAAGAGCCGGATGCCGTGTAAAAATCTTAAACTCGGACCTTCACGCTGCACTCGACGGCGTCCCATTTAACGAGTTAGAAATTCGCTTCAAATACTATACAGAAGCAATCAAAACTCTGCTTTTGACAATCGGGGTTTCAATAGAAAAATTAGAATTTGTAAAGGGTTCAGATATGCAGTTAAACAAAGATTACCTTATGGACCTATTAAAATTAAGCACGATTACAAGTGTTCACGATGCGAAAAAAGCCGCATCAGAAGTTGTAAAGCAAATGCAAAATCCAAGGGTTTCTGGAATTTTATACCCTCTGATGCAGGCGCTCGACGAAGAATACTTAAAAGTTGACGCTCAGCTTGGCGGAACCGACCAAAGAAAAATAATGGTCCTTGCAAGAGAAATCTTGCCAAAAATAGGCTACAAACCAAGAATTGAGCTTTTAAACCCACTAATCAGGGGTCTTGTCGGCGAAAAAATGTCTTCAAGCAACGAGTCGAGTAAAATTGATTTAACAGACGATGAGGAAACTGTAAGGAAAAAAATCAACAAGGCGGAATGCGTTCAAGGAGATCCAGAAAACGGACTTATGCAACTTTTAAAATATTTTATTTTTGTTTTAAAATCTGATGCAGGAGAAAAATTTGTGGTAAAGCGGCCTGAAAAATTCGGCGGCAATATAAAATATTCAAATTATGAAGATTTAGAAAAAGACTTCATAGAAAAAAAACTTCACCCGCTTGACTTAAAAAACGCCATAGCCGAAGAAATAAACAAAATCTTAAAAAAAGTTCAGGAAAACAAAAATCTTCTAAGCCTTCATAAAAAAGCTTATGGGAAGAGGTAAATTAATCTTTTCTCCAGAGAAATTCTATTAAAGATTATTGAGCCTTTTATTAGAGTGGGGTTTTTAGAAGGCATGGCAGGAAATCTAAGTGAGTAAAGATAAGAACTTGTCATAATTGCATTTGAAAGGCAAGGGTTAACGGTTGCAGGAAAGTTTGCTTATTCTTCGGGTTTCATCGTTGGAAAAAAGATAATTTCGCGAAGTGATTCTGTTTCAGTCATTAACATAACCATCCTGTCGATTCCCCATCCAAGGCCTCCACAGGGTGGCATTCCCTGCCTTATTGCTTCAAGGAACTCTTTATCCATCGGATGGGCTTCTTCATCTCCCCCGCGCCCCTTTTCTTCTTGCTCTTTTAATGTTTCTTCTTGTAAGATGGGGTCGTTGAGTTCTGAATAGATGTTTCCAACCTCCATCCCTGCAACAACAGGCTCGCATTGCTCATTTAATCTTTTGTCTTTTCGGTGGCGTTTGCATAGGGGGGTCCCTTCTTTTGGCCTGTCAATTATATGAAAGGGGCCAACTATTTTTTCCTCGACAAGTTCTTCAAAAATTGTTTCTACGAGATCTCCCCAGCTATCCTCTTCTTTGACTTCCAGTTGGTTTTTTTTGCAAAAGTCAAGGAGCTCTTCTTTTGACATTTTATCAGCATCAATTCCAACATATTCTTTGAGGGCATCAAGAAGAGTTATCTTTTTCCACGGGGCCTTAAAATCAATCTCAACTTCACGATTACCCATTTTTCTTTTAAACTTTGTTTTACCAAAAACTTTTTTTGCTACGAATTCAAAGCACTGCTCGGTTAAACTCATCATGTCATTGTAATCGGCATAAGCCTGGTAGGCCTCAAGCATCGTAAACTCAGGGTTGTGGGAGTGGTCAACCCCCTCATTTCTAAAATTTTTGCAGATTGTAAAGACTTTTTCGTAGCCGCCAATGATTAAGCGTTTTAGGTAAAGTTCAGGCGAGATTGACAAGTACATATCCATATCCCACGCATTTATTCTTGTCTTAAACGGCCTAGCAGAAGCCCCACCATAATTTGTTTGCAAAAGGGGAGTTTCAACTTCCATAAATCCCTTCTCTTCCATAAACTTTCTTATGACCGAAATCATTTGGCTTCTTTTTTTGAAAATCTCTCGCACTCTAGGATTCACAATCAGGTCAAGGTGCCTCTTTCTGAAACGTTCTTCCTTGTTTTTCAATCCGAAATGCTCAATTGGAATTGGGTAAAGTGCTTTTGAAAGAATCTTCATCTTTTGGACCATAACGGATAAATCTCCCCTCTTTGACCGAAATACTTTTCCCACAACCCCTATAAAATCCCCAATATCCACATATTTTTTGAAAAGTGAGATTACTTCCCCAGGAGTTTCATTTTCTTGAAACACAACCTGTATCGTGGAATTTTCATCTTGTAACTTTGCAAAAGATATCTTTCCAAGAATCCTGCAAGCAATCACCCTCCCAGCAATGGAAACTTCTTCATCAGTTTTTTCACCGGAACTTAAGCCCTCATATTTTTTTTGAAGATATAAAAAATCAGCATTCCTTTCAAAGCGATAAGGGTAAGGCTCAATTCCGGCTTTCCTTAATTCCTCAATCTTTTTTATTCGTTCGCTAACAATCTGTTTTTTTCTTCCCTTAAAGTCCATAAAAACTTCCAACCTACAGAGTTTATAATCTTTTGCAATTTTTTTCAGTAGCGCCCACGCCAGGAATCGAACCTGGATGCCCGAAAGGGCCCGGCTCTCCAAGCCGGTGCAATACCACTATGCGACGTGGGCATATCAAGGAAGGGTCAAGTTTGCTTAAAAAACTTTGCCCACATAGTTTTAAAAAAAGGAAGCCTATTATTTTAAATGGAACCATTAATAATTGCCGGACCTTGTGCTGTTGAAAGCAAAGAGCAAATTGAAAAAATAGCTTCTGGGGTCTCAAAATTAGGGATAAAATTTCTTCGCGGAGGGGCTTTTAAGCCAAGAACACTCCCAGATTCCTTTCAGGGTCTTGGAGCAATTGGAATAAACTTTCTCACGGAGTCAGCAAAAAAATACTCCCTTAAATCCGTAAGTGAGGTAATGGATACAGAAGACCTTGAGCTTTTCAGGGAAGTTGATGTTATACAGATTGGCTCAAGAAACATGTTTAACTATTCCCTGTTAAAGAAAGTAGCTGCAAGGTATCCAAAAAAACCAGTTCTGTTGAAAAGAGGCTTTTCAGCGAAAATTAATGAAGTAATAGGTGCATTAAAGTACTTAAAAAAATATGGACACAATTCAGATGTTTTTGTTTGCGAGAGAGGGATTAGGACATTTTCTGATTCACTCAGATTCACATTTGATGTTGGGTTTATTGCTGAAATGAAGAGGAGGTTTGGAAACAAAATTTTTATTTTAGCAGACCCAAGTCACGCTGCTGGAAGAAAAGATTTGGTTTTTCCACTCGCACTCTCAGGAATTTGTGCAGGAGCAGATGGCTTAATAATTGAGGTAAGGTTAGAAAGCGAGCCTATATGCGATGCCCAACAGGCAATAAATCTTAAGGAATTAGAGAGGCTTATTGTTGCCTCAAAAAAAGTTTTTCTAGATTCAAGGATTTGACATTAATCCCTCTACGGTGGTCAATAAGATTTATAACCTTTCCAGTCAGATAGTTTATGCCTAGCTTCGGTTAGGTCACTTGGCTTCGGTCAAGTGTTGGGAGGTTAGGTAGCTTCGGTTCCCTAATCTCCCGCCTTTTGGAGGTTGTTTCTAATCTTCCTCCTTTTTCCCTTTGTTCTTACTTCTTAGCACGCTTGCTAAGGTTATGTCTGTATCCAACAAATATAGTATATAAACAAATTTAATTTGTCAGTCATTCATTTAAGCCCGAGTTTCCCTAGGCACTTAGGCTTTGCTCAGCAATCACACTCCCAAAAATCAGCTCTTGCAATTATCTGACAGCGTGCCAGCTCGAATAACTCAAGTTCCGAAAAGATTTTGCCAAGGTTTATAAAGGCAAGTTAACTTTAAGTTTAATGGAAAAAGATATTGGAAGAATTCAAAAGAACCCTGAAACAGAGATTGTTGTAAGGATAGACGACTTTGGTGGGAAGCGTGGCCTTACGATACGCGAGTTTGTTCGTTCAGAAAGATACACTGGATTTACTAAGTCGGGAACAAGAATTCCTGCGGAAAGCTTTGACGAATTCAAAAAAATAATCGACTCAATTGACCCAAAAGACTTAGAGGAAACAGAAAACTCTGAAGAAAAATCCGCGGAGGAAAAAAGTTCCAACGTAGAAGAAACCGAAAGCGAATCAGAGGAAGCAACAGAAGTCGACGAATCCGATTTGATTTAGCTTATTTATCGAAATGTAAGAGACCTTCAGAATGGTTTCTCAAGAAGCCTTTGCTTTTACAAATATTTATAAAGAATGAATTTAGTAAAGTTTAGAGGTGAATATGGTCTGGTTAGAGGTTGAGACAAAAGTTCGTCTAAAAAATTCAGAGATTCCATTGCTTCGAAAAAAGATTAAAAAGATTGCTCGATTTCGTAAACGGGGAAAGAAGGTTGACGATTATTTTGCGATACACGCAAAAGGCTATCCTAAAAAAGCATTCAGGATTCGGGCAACGAAAGATGCTTTTGAAATAAATTTTAAAAAACATTTAAGGGAGTTTTGGACGAAAAGGGTTGTGGTAAAGCAGGAGTTTGAGTTTAAGCTGAAAGGAAAAGAAGAGGTTTTAGACCTTCTCGCATTATTTAAGGATCTTGGATTTCGTGAGTGGGTGAGAAAGGTCAAATTCAACGAAACCTACAAACATAAGAAAAATAAAAAAATATCAATAGAGATAAATCGCGTAAAGCATCTCGGGTATTTTATGGAGATTGAGTATCTTTGTCAAAAAAGTGAAATGAAAAGAGCAATCCGTGCAATAGAGAACACTCTTGACGAGCTTGGAATTGACCCCAAAAAAGTAGACAACACCGGATATACAAAAATGCTTTGGAAAAAAGGAACACTTGAAAAGAGGGAGTTTATCAACTTATGAAAAAAGGAGTTAAGTATGTTGTGAGGAAGAAAGGAATGTTTTGGCCCAGCCAGGAAATGAAAAAAATTGCCAACATAACAGATTCAAAAATCTATGAAAAAGCCGCAAAAAATCCAATCAAATTCTGGGAAAATCTTGCAAGGGAGGGCATAACCTGGGAAAAAGAATGGGACAAAGCTTATGTTGAGAAACTGCCATACTTTCAGTGGTTTAGGAACGGTAAACTTAATTTTTCTGTTAATTGCCTTGACAGACATCTGGATCACGGCAGCCGTGTTGCAATGATCTGGGTTCCAGAGCCAGTAAGCGAAAAGCCCGTAAAGTGGACTTACAGGGAACTCTATGACAAGGTTTGTCGTTTTGCTAATGTTCTAAAGTCTAACGGGATTCGTAAGGGTGATGTCGTTTCAATTTACCTTCCAATGATTCCCGAAGCCCTTGTAGCGATGCTTGCATGTACAAGAATTGGAGCTATTCATTCAGTTGTTTTTAGCGCATTTTCAACAGACGCACTTAGAGCAAGAATCGAAGACGGAAATGCAAAAATTATCATCACAAGTGATGGGTATTTTCGACGAGGGAAGCCAGAGTTCTTGCTTAAAAAAGCGGTAAAGGCGGCAAAGAATACAACAGTGGAAAAAATTATCGTTGTCGATAGACTTGGAAAAAGAGTACGCGGTAAAAAATTCTTAGACTTCTATACGGAAGTTGAGCTTGCAGATTCCTATTGCGAACCGGAAATTGTTAATTCTCAGGACACTATGTTTATTCTTTATACAAGCGGGACAACAGGCAAACCAAAAGGAATAGTTCATGACACAGGAGGCTATGCTGTTCAGGCTTATTGGACTTCAAAGTGGAACTTTAATTTAAATCCAGGTGATTTAATGTGGTGTACTGCAGATGTTGGATGGATAACCGGACATACCTATGCTTTTTATGGGCCCCTTCTGACCGGTGCGACAACTCTTATCTACGAAGGAAGTCCGGATTATCCGGACCCGGGAAGGTGGTGGGAGATAATAGAAGAACATAAGGTAAATGTCTTTTACACTGCACCCACAGCAATAAGGATGTTTATGAGGGTAAATGAAAATTGGATAAAAAAACATGACCTTTCATCAATTAGGATTCTTGGTACTGTTGGCGAGCCAATTGATGAGGAGTCGTGGATGTGGTATTTTGAAAAAATTGGCGGCGGGAGATGCCCGATAATTGATACATGGTGGCAGACTGAAACTGGAGGAACGTTAATAAATGTCTTGCCGGGAATAGGCCCTTTCGTTCCAACGGTTTCTGGAAAAAGCTTTCCAGGAGTGACCCACCGGATAGTTGACGACAATGGAAAACCCGTTAAGAAAGGAAAGGAGGGGTTCCTTGTGCAGAAGAGCCCATTTGCTCCAGGGATGCTTCACGGAGTTTTTAATAATCACAAGAAGTATGTTGATACATATTGGAAAAAGTTTAGGAAATATTACGATACAAGTGATGGGGCATTTATCTACAAGGGACTTATTCGGATAACTGGAAGAACCGATGATGTAATGAAGGTTGCGGGACACAGGCTTGCAACAGCAGAGCTTGAAAATGCAATACATTCGCACAAGAAAGTTGCAGAATGTGCAGTGGTTCCGATGCCAGATGAAATAAGGGGGCAAGTTCCGGTAGCCTTTGTTGTATTAAAGCGAGGCGGCGGGAGTGAACGGCTTGAGAGAAAGATAAAAAAATTTGTTGACCAAAAAATTGGTCCAACAGCAAGACCCCATAAAATTTATTTTGTAGGAGATTTGCCAAAAACCAGAAGTGGCAAGATTATGAGAAGAATCTTAAAGGCACTTTTAGTTAATGAGGAGCCAAAAGGGCTTATGACCCTTGTGAATCCAGAATCCGTAGAGGAGATTCGGAAAACAATTTCTAAATATGGCAGTAAAAAATAGAAATATATTTAAAGGGATTTTACCAAAAGAATTTATGGATAAAAAGAAAAAGACGGTGATCCTGGTCATTATTGCTGTTGTTTTGGCACTTATTGCCGCGCTTTTACAATTTGCAGATTCTGGTGAAGTGCCAGTTCAAAAAAGTAAGTCAACAAAGTCTGCAAAAGGTTCTGGAACTGTTGCATTGGTCATAGAGCCAACAAATGTAGAAGATAGGGGAAATCCATTTAAAGGAGGGGGCGAATGAGTTCGGGGTATGACTGGATTGCCAGGGTATCTATTTTTGTGATAGTTATTTCTTTAGCAGTTATAGGAGTAAAGCTTACCGGTCATGCAACAGATACAGGAACAATTAACCTAACTGTACAAAGCAACGTAGCAATCAATTTCACAATAGATAACATTAATTGGAGTACAGGAAAAGTTAGTGCTGGCAAGGACCATGCAACCCTCGATACTACTGGTTCAGGGACTGTTACAAATGGAACATGGGCTGCTCAGCCGGGATTCAGAATAGAAAATATTGGAACAGTAAATGTAACCTTAAACATCTCAAGCGACAAAGATGCAGCAACTTTTCTTGGAGACTCGGGGGCATCGTTTAAATACAAGATCTCTGACAACGAGACTGGCTCTTGTGTTGGGAACGGAGCGTCAAGTTTTACAGAGTTTAGCGGCTCTAATGTGGACCAGCCTGGATGTAGCCTTTTTGAGTTTAACAATTCCAAGGACTCCATTGAATTAGACATTGAGTTGGTTATTCCATACACAACGCCCTCTGGAGCAAAGAGTGCAGTGGTTACAGCCAACGCTACGGCAGTATAATTCTGACATTGTACCTTGAATTTTGGAAAAACAAATTCTTGCTTTTAGGACATCAAAAAAACCTTATAAAGAGAACTTTCTTATCAGGATTATGAGAAGAGGTGTTTTTATTTTGTTAGTCTTTTTGATGGGCTATGTTAGTGCTGGAGCGGTTGGCTTAAGCCCGGCTTCAAAATACCTTTTTTTTGAACCAAACAAGGAAATAAATTTTAGTTTTAGTGTTTTTGGCGATGGAAACGAAACAATAGAAGTGTCCCTTGGAGGAGATTTAGCAAAGTATGCAGAGCTAAGCGAGAGCATCTTTAATGGCTCTGGAAATTTTTATGTAAGGCTATTGCTCCCAGAGAAGCTTGAAAAACCGGGCATAAATTACCTTTATGTTTCTGCGAGCGAAAAAAGAGAAGCTTCAAAGAGCAGCGGAAGCTTTATCGGAAGCCGTGCCATAACAAGAGCAGTGATAAAGGTTTTTTCACCATACCCCGGAAAATATGTTGAAGGAACATTCAAAGTAGATGACATAAACGAGGGAGAAAACACAAGGGTCCACTTTGATATAAGAAACCTTGGAACGGAAAACCTATATATTCAGCCAATAGTTGAAATTTATCCAGAGTCCAGGTCAAAAGTTCTTCTAAGAAGAGAGTTCAATAAGACCTTCGTAAAGAGCAAGGAAACTCTTAAGGTAAACGAAACTCTTGAGACCAAACATTTTTCTTCAGGGGATTATGCCACATCAGGAATTGTGGAATACGGCGGGGAAATTCTCGTTTTAAACGGAACATTCAGAGTGGGGAAAAAAGCAGTAAAAATTGAGGATTATGATTACGGGTTTTACACTGGAAAGATAAATCGTTTTAATGTAGTCGTAAAAAGCCTCTGGAACTCTCCGATGAAAAACGTATTCTACCGGATATCTATTATAAAAGATAACATAGTTGTAGCCTCGTTTTATTCGCCCTCGGTTTCTCTTAAGCCATGGGAGAAAAAAATACTTACAGGATACTTTGATGCTACAAATTTTAGCGCGGGAAGATACATTGCAGACATAATCATCAGGTTTGATGGGTCAACCGAAAGAAAGACTGTTGCAGTATACCTTGCCAATCCACCAAAAAAGAAAAATTATTATCTTGAGATTTTTATCGGACTTGTAATAGCAATCTTTTTATGCATAATCACAATAATCTATCTTGTTTGGAGGATGAACCATGGTAGAAAAAGATAAGATATCTCTTGCAGTAGTCTTTGTTGTATTCGTTTTTATTGTTTGGTATTTTTTCCCGATAGATAAGAAAACTATTGAAGCAGAGTTTATCTTAGGGGACATAGTTGGAATTGACCTCAACCCCAAGAAGCTTACTTTTGGAGAGGCTCCAAGAGGGCAGACATTAAGCCGCGGGATTTACATTGAAAACACATTAAATGAACAAGTCATTGTAAAAATTACCGCAAGCGGAGAGATAGCAAAAGGCATTTTTGCAAGCGAGAACAATTTTTTGATGGGACCCCTTGAAAAAAGGAGGGTAATGTTTTGGCTAAAAACCTCAAAGTTTAGAAAAGAAGGCAAACACAAGGGAGTCGTAAAAATTGCCTTTTATAGAAAGCCTTTTTGGAAAGGTTTATAACTTATCAAATGCTGCAATTGTTATGGAAATTGAAATGTACTACAAACCGGGATGTCCTTTTTGTATGGCGGCAGAAAAATTGTTTTTAAGTAAAAAAAGAAATCCAAAGAAGATAAATCTTTTAGAACTAGGAAAAGACAAACTTGAAGAACTTAGCGAAAAATCAGGAGGATGGAAGACAGCACCAATGATATTTATTGATGGAAAATTCTACGGCGGATACTCGGACGTAAAAAAACTTGATGACGAAGGAAAACTTGACAATATTCTGACTACTCAACAATAGGGCTTATCTTTTGGCCAAATAATCTTGACGCAATCCTGCAATAATTCTCAAGATTTTTTTCAAAGTATGGGGGGTTTTCCCGCTGAATTTTTCCAATTATGTAGTAAGCTTTTGACAAAAACTCTCCAAAATCAGCTTTCGGCGTAAGGCCAAACTTCCTAAAATTTGCTACACCGGCAGGCTTTCTTGTTCCAATGCCCAAGAATATCTCTTTTTTTGATTGAACAAGGGTTTTTGCATGTTTTGTTGCTTCAAAAGTGTGTGACCGTGCATTTAGCATTGGCCCAAACAACTCATCAAATTTTGTAAGAATCATCGCAGGCGCCTCCTTAAATTTTTCAGGAACGACAAAATAAAAAGAAGAAAATTTTGAGAACTTCGGAATTTTCATTTTTTTAATCGAGGCGATTATCTTTTTTGGGTCTTCATGTGTTTTTGAAAAAATCATTGAGAAATAAGTTGAAACATTATAAGTGTAGGGTTC
>RFLO01000003.1 GCA_003693875.1 Candidatus Pacearchaeota archaeon
AAATTATTTGAAAGAGAAGCAAAAAGAGATGGGCTTATTGATGATTCTTTTTAAGTGGAACCGCTTTACACTTCTGAATCTCTAAAAGAATTTGTTTATGGAGTTTTGGCTTATATCAAAGATTATTTCAGAGTAAAATCCGCCGGTTCTTTGGAAAAAGCAAAAATTAAAGGAACTAGAAGTTTTGGAAATCTCTTAAAAATATACTAAGCAACTTCTAAAGATGAAGAATAAATAGCTTAAAAATTATCTTATGGAAAACGGAACAATAGAAGGTTTTGGGAAGGAGGAGGGGGTGTAAAAATATTGCTGAGAGTTATCTTGATGCTGTAATTGAAGATTTGTTTGTAATAAAACCGGAACTGCAATATTTAGGGAAGAGGGGGGAAACTAATCTGAATAATTATCCTTCATGTTTGGAATTCATCTCATCTACCCCCTTTATTTTTTCTATGTGTGGCGGATGCCATTAAAAGGACTTATTTTTTTAGACACGCTCTGAAATAGGTTAAATTTATAAATCAAGGTTTCAGAAAGATAAGATGGCAAAAGGAGTCGTAATTCAGTTTAGGCGAGGAAGAAAAACATATACCCCAAGGCACTTCCTAATTGAGATAGGAGGATTGAAGTCAAGAGAAGAGGCTAAGAAATGGGTAGGCAAGATTGTGAGATGGAAAAGCTCAGGGAAAAAAGAGAAAGTAATTTCAGGGAAGATTTCTGCTCCTCACGGGAAAAAAGGAGTTGTGCGGGCAATATTTGAGCGAGGGCTTCCAGGTCAGGCGATTGGAACGGAGGTTGAAATAGATGGCACTTAGAAAAGGTTCTGCTTATAGCAAAAGGTACACAAGACCTTACACAAGAAAGTCAAAGAAAAAGAGCAAGTCCTACATAAAAACTATTCCTAATTCAAGGATAGTTAAGTTTAAAATGGGAGACATCAAAGGATATGGCAATGGGAGATATCCAATAATTCTAAGCGTCGTATCAAAAGAAAGAGTTCAACTAAGGGATAATGCAATTGAAGCAATACGCCAGTATCTTAATAGATTTGTTCAGGCAAGGATTGGGAAAGAATTTTATCTTGAAATAAAAGTATACCCTCATCACATTTTGCGCGAGAACAAAATGCTAACAGGTGCTGGAGCTGACCGTATGCAGACGGGCATGAGCCGAGCCTTTGGAAAAACAATCGGGCGCGCCGCATTAATAGAACCAGAACAGATTCTTTTAAGGTTAGGGGTAAAGACGCCAAAACAAGAAAGGGAGGCAAGAAAGCTCATAAGTTCTATAAAAGCAAAATTGCCGTGCAAGGTGACTACAAGAAAAGAAATCATAAATCTCAATACGCAAAAAGCTTAAAGATAACAAATATTGACCTGAAAACTTGCCCCAATTTAAAACAAAAAATTTAACAACAAAGAAGAACTTGGTTTTTGATGAAGTATTTTTTTGTCCTTGGAAGAAACGAAAAACTCTCAGAGGCAGAAGTTGAATCTTTCTTCGGAGTTCGTGGGGGATTTTCCAGATGCTTTCTTGAGGAGAATATTCTTGTAGGGGACATTAAAACTGAAAAATTTTGCGCCGACGACTTCGGAGGAGTTCTTATGTGTGGAAAAATTATGTTTGAGGGAAAAGATATTGGGGAGTTTCTCAATAACTCGGAAGTTATTGAAGGTGAAAAGTTTTCGTATTATGTTTTTGGGGATGCAGGGCCTCTAAAAGAGAAATTTAAAAGGGAAAAAAGAAAAGCCGTTCAAAAACATGGGGTAAGAAGGCTTAGGTTTCAGGACGGGCATTTTATAAAAATTCCAAAAACAAAAAATGTTTTTTTTCTGCACAATTTTAAGGGAACATTTTTCTTCGGAAAAGCCACTTCGTTTTTTGATTCCCAGGAAGCAGAGAGAAGGGACATGGAAAAACCACACAGAAGGCCTTCGCTTGCAATTTCGCCGCGACTCGCAAGAATACTCATAAACTTATCCCAGGCAAGAGAAGGAGAAATTTTGCTTGACCCTTTTTGCGGTGTTGGAGGAGTTTTGCAGGAGGCAATAATAAAGGGAATTAATGTTATAGGGGCAGATATAGACCGCAAGGTTGTTAATCTTGCAAGGGAAAACCTCCTATGGATTAAGAAAAACTTCATTGCAAAGGGAAATTTTTTATTAAAAGTAGCTGATGCCGCAAAACTTAGCGGGCTTAAATTTGATGCAATAGCAACAGAAAGCCCTCTTGGCAGATTAATCTCTAAAAAGATAAGTAAAAAAGAAGCAAGAGAAATGGCAACTGATTTTGAAAGAAGGATTATCACCCCGTTAAGAAATCTTAAAAGGATAAAAAAAGATTCAAAGATTGCCATAACTTTCCCGGCAATAAGAGATATAAGGGTGGACATTAGAAAGATAGAGAAAGAAACAGGACTTAGAAAGATTAAAGGGCCCATAACTGAGTTTCGAAAGGACCAATATGTTTTAAGAGACATTCTGGTTTTTAAATAAAGTTTATTAAATTGGGAAATTCGTTTAGATTTCTAAGAAAGACAGCAGTTTTGGATAACATAAGATTTATATAATGGGCTCTTTTTTTTATTAGATGGGTGATAGGTTTGTTTTATGGCTCTCTGATTTATCAAAGGATTCTGTGAGTATCGCCGGCGGCAAAGGAGCAAATCTTGGAGAGATGTATAATGCCAAATTTCCAGTCCCTCCGGCATTTGTAGTAACCACTGACGCTTTTTTCTATTTTTTGAAAAAGACAGGAATCGAAGAAGAAATAAAAAAAATCCTAAGAAAAATAGATGTAGATAACACAGAAGAGCTGTCAGAAAAATCTAAGGAAATAAGAAAACTTGTAAAGGATGCTAAATTTCCAGACGACCTAAGAAAAATAGTCGTGGAAGCATATGACCACTTAAATATTGATTTAAGCACAATGAAAGATGCGCCAGATGCTCTTGCAATTTTGAAGTCTGCAAGAGAGCCGATTTTTGTTTCGGTGCGCTCTTCGGCAACAGCTGAGGATCTTGGGGAAGCAAGTTTTGCAGGGCAGCAGGACAGTTTCATTAATGTGAAGGGAAATGAGGAGGTAATTGAGAAGATAAAAGGGGTTTTTGCCTCAATTTTTACGGCTCGCTCAATCTATTACCGTAAAAAGAAAGGATTTGACGGGCTTGTTGGCATTGCCGCAATTGTCCAAAAAATGATAAATTCAGAGAAATCAGGAGTAATTTTCTCAAAAAATCCGGTAAATAATGCCCCGGAAATATTAATTGAAGCAGTCTTTGGGCAGGGAGAAGGCATTGTTTCTGGAAGGATAAAACCAGACCAGTACATTGTAAACAAGGATATGGAAATTATAAAAGAGGAGATTTCAAACAAAAAGATTGCAATAATTAGAACGGCAGGCGGACAAACTAAGACGGTTCAACTTGATGAAAAGAAGTCAAATGAAAGAGTCCTAAAAACTCACGAAATAAAACAGCTTGCTGAGTATGCCTTAAAACTTGAAGAGCATTACAAAAAACCCCAAGACATTGAATTTGCAATAGAAAACGGAGAGATTTTTATCCTCCAAACACGCCCGATAACTACCCTAAAAGACAAAAACCTCGAGAAAGATGAACTTGAGGGCCAACTTTTAACAGAGGGGCTTGCAGCCTCTCCTGGAGTTGCTTCCGGCCCTGTAAAAATAGTTCATTCAGTAAGTGATCTTGATAAGATAAAGAACGGGGACGTTCTCGTAACTACGATGACTAACCCTGATATGGTTGTTGCAATGCAAAAAGCTGCAGCAATTGTTACCTCAGAAGGAGGCGTTACGGCTCATGCGGCAATTGTTTCAAGGGAAATGGGAATACCGGCCGTTGTTGGAACTGAAAATGCGTTGGATGTCCTAAGTGATGGAATGGAAATAACCGTCGATGGGTTTAATGGAAAGGTATACGCTGGAAGAACTCAAAGCAAAAAAGTGGAAATTCTCCCGATTGTAGAGACAAAAACCAAAATAAAAGTGCTCGTTGACTTGCCATCTTTTGCTGAAAGAGCAGCCAAGACAAATGCTGACGGGATTGGCCTTGTAAGGCTTGAAGGCCTTATAGCTTCCTCTGGCAAACATCCTCTTGCTTATGAGAAAGAAGGAAAACTTGACGAGTACCAGAAAATGTTAGAGGAAGGCCTTGGAAAAATTGCACAAACATTTATTGGAAAGCCGATATGGGTTAGGACATCAGACATTAGAAGCGACGAGTACTCAAACCTTGAAGGAGCTCCAAAAGAAACAGAGAAAAACCCAATGCTCGGGGATCACGGAATCAGGTTTTCACTAAGACACCTCGGAATTCTTAAAGCAGAACTTGGAGCAATAAAGAACTTAGCAGAGAAAGGACACCGATTTGGAGTCATGTTCCCACAGGTGATCTTAGTTGATGAGATAAAAAAGGCAAAAGAGATTTTTAATGAAATGGAAATTAAAAATGTCCAGTTTGGTGTGATGATTGAGACCCCTGCTGCAGCAATGATAATAAAAGATATTTGTGAGGAAGGTGTTGATTTTATTTCATTTGGAACAAACGACTTGACCCAATACACTCTTGCGGTTGACAGGGGAAACGAGGCTGTCCAATACCTCTACAATGAGATGAATTGGGCGGTCTTAAAACAGATTTCAAGAGTAATCAGGGAGTGCAAGAAGCACGGTGTTGAGACTTCAATCTGCGGGCAGGCCGGCTCAAAAAAGGAGATGGTTGAGTTTTTGGTAAAGCAGGGTATTGACTCAATTTCGGTTAATGCCGACATAGCAAGGGAAATAAGCGAGTTTGTAAGAAAACTTGAAGATGATTTGGAACATTAAACATTTAAACTCTAAATTCCACAATTTTATATGGTTTCAATAAAAATTGAGGTGAAGAAAAAAGACGCCTTCGTTTTTACAGCACTTGTCCTCGCTCTTGCAGTGGGGCTTTTTGTTTACGCACAAAA
>RFLO01000024.1 GCA_003693875.1 Candidatus Pacearchaeota archaeon
GTAATCTGCTGCACTGCATCCAGGCCAAATCCCTGAGGCTGAACAGGTCTGCTTTGAACCTGCACAGACTCCTTTTTGCAAAAGGCAGTTTCCTTTTTGACCTGGGGTGCACCATCTTTTTGGAAGAACTGTTATGTTTATTGTTGTGGAAGCCTTTGCTTTCCCATCTGAAACAGAAAAAGTGAACTGGTGTGTGCCTACATCAGAACTTTGCGGCCTCCAGAAAAACTCTCCATTAAGGGAACCCAAGGACAAAAACTTCACAAAAGAAGAGTAAGGAACCGTTACACCCGAACTGTAATTCATAAAGTAAACTAACCTGTCTCCATCGGGGTCGTTTGCCGTAACCTTGAATTTCAATACTTCTGATTCCATAACAACCTTATTTGAAATTGGAGCAATGGACGGGGGGTTGTTGCCCGAGGCTATAAATTCATATGCTCCAACATCTGGCTTTGAATCTCTTGGATTCCATTCAAGATCGTAACTTATGTTTGAAGGCGACTTGTATCCCTTATCTCTTGCAACAGATGTGGGTGATAGGTGAAAATCTCCAGAATAACCAAAATCTACATCGCTATTGTTGTAAACCTCTCCTGTTAAAGTCGCGACATCTATAAAAAAGTCTGTTGGAGACGGTTTTTTATGTCCTGGGTTTGTAAGAATAGATGTACTTGATATTTCCGAGAGGCTTGGACTTCCCTGAACATAACTATCATAAATGTTATATCCTCCATAGCTTCCTGCCATATATGTTTTCTCTCCTTCGGCCCGTCCAGGCCCAATTATATTGTTTCTAATAACAAAATTTTTAACAGTAGAACATCCCTTTATTTCAAATGTACTTGCGGTGCCCCAAAAAGTATTGTGTTCAACTAAAATATTTGTTCTGATGGTATTCCCTTTTCCCTGACAAAACCTTACATACCAAAGATTTATCTGATTGCTTTCAAAAAGGTTGTTTACGAAAGCCAGGTCCTTTTTACTCTTGTTTCTAGAAGTAGAATCATCCTCTATAAGTATCGCCTGGGCAAGATCGTGTCCCTCATTATTTCTAAAAACAAGATCTTCTGTGATGAACCAGGTCTGAACCAGGTCTGAATGCTGTCCAGAACCTATCGCACGATTAGCAAGGCTGTTTTCCTTAAAACCAAGAACATAATTAGCAGAGCCATTTACAAAATGGTGCGCTTCATAACTTGTAACAAGTGAATGAATCACAAGATGTCCCGACTCGTCCATTGCAATAGCATTACTCCTAAAAGTTGGATTAGAATTCAAAAGGCTTGCAATTTCTGAGGCTTTAGCCCTTGAAGGATCGGGCGAGTTTTTTGATATGTCCGGAAAAGTAATCTTTATGTATCTGCTAATATTGTCATGCTGACCGCGAACCCACTTATTACCAAAAGTGTAATATGTAAGTGTTTTATTTACCGAAAGATTAAATGGCTCTTTGTTTTGAGACATTATTTTTGAAAGCTTTGAATGGGGGTAATCTAACCTATTCCCTGTAATGAGCATTCTTTTACCCATTGTCTGAAAAAAATCCTGTGTTATTTCGTAGAGAGTGTTATTCCTGACAATTGCGTTTGCAGAACGAATAGCCTCATACGTTGCTACATTGTCACCATAATTAAAAAAATCATTTATATCGTGCGCTACATTGTCTTCCAACGTTACCCATTTTGAACCATCAAACATAAAGCCAGTACCATAAAAAACAGAAGAGTCCCTTGGCCCATAGATATAATTTCCTTTTATCCAGATATCCCGGTTGCCATAATCCCTAAAAATTGGATAGTTTTTATATCCTGTCAGATGACTTAGATTAAATTCAAGCCCCTCTATCTTGATAAACGATGTAAGAAAGACACCGTCAGCTTTTCCTGCCCTAACCCCCCTTACAACCGGCTTTTTTCCCGGCCATTTTGTGATGGTTATGTATTTGTCGTGTTTTGTAAAATTTTGGCTGTTGAGAATGTAGTCTCCGTCACCAAGGAATATTGTATCCCCTCCCCTTGACATGCTTGCCGCTTTGTTGAATGTCTTGAAAGGGGCTGCTTTTGTTCCGGGGTTTGCATCACTTCCAATGACTTGGTCGACATACCACGAGTTGAATTGGGGATTTTGGTAAACCCAGATTGTCAGGTCGTCGAGCTTGTCTGGAATTCCATTTTTTGGATAAACTGTTGCGCTTATGTTGTGCTTTGCCTGATCCGTTAATTTTGTTGTGTCAAGAACAAAGACATATTCATATTCTCCGGTTTCGGGGTTTTTTGTTTCACTGGTAACAGATGTGACGGGTCCGTTGTCAACTGAAAAGTCAACTTTTTGTATGCCTGAGCTGTGGTATGCTACAACTCCAACATAACGAGTTCCTGAAACAATTTGAGAATCAACAAACGCCCATGTTGCAATAGCAGAGGTTTTTGCTTCCTGACAGATTTGTGACTCGTCAACATAACCATTACAATCGTTGTCAAGACCGTCGCATGACTTGTCCATCGTCCTTTCGTTTTCTAAAAAATTTGGAAGGCTTCTCATATCGTTTAAGGAGCAGCCGCTCCAAAGCCCGCCGATGCAAGACTCTGTTGCTTTTGAACAGACTCCCCTTTGAATTGGGCAAGACCTTGTACCTGTTCCGCTGCAAGTAATTCCTGCCGTCTGGATTCTAATGTTGTCAACAGACGAGGCTCCACTCTTGTTTCCCCCAACAAAACCTATTTTTCCAGAATTCCACAAAGGATTTGGGTCTATGAATTCTTTTGTGTATGCCTTTGCAAATTTTCCCCCCTTAAACATTGTCGAGTTCTCAACACCCTTGTAAATTACAAAGTGAAGTCCCGCGGAGTCTTTAAAGGTTGAAATATTGTAACTTATTGGAATGCCTGGAGCATGAACTGGCGAAAGCGCAATATCATTCCCAATAGTTGTTGCAACACCATTAGAAACTTTTACAAGCGAGCCCTTCAGACAGCTTCCAGGACAAGCCATACGGCCTACGGCATCTCCGACAAGGAAAAAATAGTAGTTGCTTTGGTCCTGATAGAATAGGTAAGTTCCAAGAGGATTTGACCACGGAGTTACAATATCAAAAGATATATTTGGCATAAAATATGGCTCTTTTGAGATTAACTTGTTTGTCTGATAGTTCTTATAATAATCAAGGACTGCTTCTTTTCCGCGTTCGTTTTTAACAATGTAGGCTCCTCTTGAATTTCCCGTCGTGAAATTATCAAATGCAATGTCATTGAACTTGTAATGGCTTTGAAAATCCGTTCCGCTTCTAGATTCAAAGTCTTCAAAAAACACCTGCATAGTTCCAGCACTGGGACCAAGCGAGCCCCCCTGAAAAAAAATGCTTTTTATCGGATGAAAAACAGAATATCCGGTCAGCTGAACCGAGAAAAAATTTGCCAAAAAAAGTATTAAAGCAATAACTAAAAAATATGAAACACTCCTCTTTAATTTCATGGTTTATTTAAGGGGGCTGAGTTTTTAAGGGTTTTTGTTTTATATGCTCCCATTTCCGACAAGTATAAAAAGGGGAACAACTTTCTAAATTCCCTGACTAAGAATGGAAGATATTATAAAAGAAAAGATAAGCGCAGACCACCTACTGTATGTTAGCTTAAAATATACCAAAACTTGCGATGTTATTCTCAACCTAATATCTAGATGGAAGAGCCTTATTGAAACAGCTTTTGATTCACTATTAAGAGAAGGAGTTGAGCGCGGTTTTGTTCCCCATAAACCCATAAGCCCAAAACAAAGAATAGAGTTCATCAAAAAATACTATTCAAAATACCCTCAAATACAAGAAGTGATCCCCCTGTATATCTTCTTCAAAAGAATTCCGGACCTTGAAAAGTCAAGGGAAGGGGAATTCAGGAAGAATGTGAATTTAAAAGTTTACGAAAAGAACAAGGAAACAAACATTAATATGGAAAAGTTAGGAGAATATGCAGAGATAATAAATGAATTTGTTGCAGCCACAAAAGAAATTTTATACAACAAAAGATAAGAGGGGATAAAGATTTATAAAGTTACATTTTCTGGTAATCTGGCATGGGACGCGTTATCGTCATCAACTCAGGGAAGGGCGGAGTTGGAAAAACAACAACTGCAATAAACCTTGGAGCTTCGCTTAATCTGCTTGGAAAAGAAGTAGTAGTTGTTGATACGAACCTCAATACCCCAAATATCGGACTACAGCTCGGAGCCCCCATAGTCCCAGTAACCCTCAACCATGTCCTGAAAGGAAAGGCAAGTATAGAAGAAGCAATTTACGAACACTCCTCTGGAACCAAGATTGTTCCCTCTTCTCTTTCAATAAAAGAAATTACAAAATTCAATACACGAAAAATACCTTCAGTAGTTAGACAACTCAGCCAAACAAATGATTTTGTTATTCTGGATTCCGCAGCTGGATTCGGAGAAGAAGTTATTGCAGTCATAAAAGCAGCTGACGAAATAATTGTAGTTACAAACCCTGAAATGCCGGCAGTAACTGATGCATTAAAAGCCGTAAAAGTGGCGCGAGAGATGGGAAAAGAAGTCAATGGTGCAATCGTTACAAGATTCAAAGATGCAAAATACGAAATGCCCCTTTCCTCTATAAAATCAATGCTTGAGACCCCAATTATCGGAGTAATCCCAGAAGACAAAGCGGTAAAAGAAGCTTTAAATAGGCGCGACGCAGTTGTCCATACCCATCCTCGAAGCAAAGTTGCAAGAAAATACAAAGAAATTGCACGAAAAGTTGCCGGTGAAGTCGTCGAAACCCGCGTAAGCTTAATTAGAAGGATTTTTGGAATTGGGTAGATAACTTAATTTGATAGCGCATCGCAGCGAAGTATTTACTCAAAGATTATCTTTTTTGCTTGGCAGTTTCTTAACATTTGAAAATATTAGTAATCCATTTAAGTAAGTCTAATAGCATCCTCAACCAAAAGGATGGTCAATGAAACGCTCAAATGGCATTTGTTTTGGGATTATATCTATTAATGAGATACCTGTCTTTATTTTCATTTCCAATATCGACTTTATGAAGAGACATGACCCTGCTTTCTTTTTCCAGTTATCCCCTCGGTTCCAAGTATCTTACAGATTTATTTGATAAGAGAAGTTACCTATTACCAAACCAAAGGTTTCTTTCTAATGGATTAGAATAGAAACCCGATAATTTTATTTTTCATCTCACCAACAATAAGCTAACAGAACCACTTGCGAAAACTTTAAAAACAAGATAATGCTAATTATTAAAGAGGTGAAGATGGTGAGCCCATTAGTTGGACTTCATGCTTTTCTTGGGGAAATTGGGATAGTTCTTTTTATATGGGTTTTTGTTGAAATGCTAAGCCCCAATAAAGAGCGAGCTATAAGAGCAAAAAAAGTTGCCTGCTGGGGTCTTTTGATGTTCGTTCTGTCCTGGATTGTTGGGGGGATTTACTATGTAAATACTTATGGTCCCGATATAAAACCAAAAATAAAAGCCGGACCGCAAAAGTGGGCTCACGGAATTTTTATGGAGACTAAGGAGCATATTTTCTTATTCCTGCCTTTCCTCGCTTTCGTTACTTTTTTTATGCTAAACAATTTTGAAAAAGACCTCTCAAAAGGAAAAAGAGAAGATGTAAGAAAAGGCGTCCTTCTTTTAAGCGGACTAATTGTTGCTCTTGGATTTTTAATCGCACTTATGGGCTATCTCATCTCAAGCGGATTTAGAACAGCCCTGGAGGTTATGGGATGAAAAATGTCGTTGCTATGTTAAAATCTGCAAGGCTTGTAGTAGTCCTAATAGCTTTAATGACTATCTTAAGTGAAATTTCCAGCGGGTTCAA
>RFLO01000004.1 GCA_003693875.1 Candidatus Pacearchaeota archaeon
AAGTTATTTCATTTTAGCATTACAAAATGTCTTTCTTAAAATAAAAAAACTTATTAATTTCAAGGGTTCTTATTTTTAATGAGCATCTTATTTGATTATTCTTATCCGGACCACTTGGGCGATTTAGAAAAATTTAATGCCCTTAGGTCTTCAGAGTATATCAAAGACATAAAAGACCAAAAGTCGAAAACGGAAGTTCGCGATTTCTTTTTTGGAATTCACAATATTTGGGAGCTTCACTCCAAAAATCCAAAACACACTGTCATCCCCTACCGCGTTTCAAAGGACCGGCCAAACGATAAGGTCCTGATTGTGAGAGCAATCAGTCCGTTTTCTGAAATTGAAAGCATTGGAAAAGAAATTAGACTTTCCCGCAGGCATTTCGCGGCAATTCCAGACAAACAATCTTTTGAAAGAATAAAGCCTGATGATGTCTTGGTTCTTCACGCAGGTCTGGTAGTCGAAGTCACGACAGAAGAAGAAATGGAAAGGTATAAAAAACTTGCCCGCAAAAGCTATTTATGCTCGCCGAAATTTTACTCTCGATAATACAGTCTGCAACAGAGTTTTTGCCCGTTTCATCTTCTGGCCATCTCGCCTTGTTTTCTAACCTTGCTTCAAAGCCGGACATTTTCTTTTTCACAGTTCTTCATCTCGCATCTCTTTTTGCAGTTTTAGTCTTTACAAGAAAAGAAGTCATAGAGCTTTTATCTTTTAAAAAGTCAGCAAGGCCTATTTGGCTCTACTTAATCCTTGCAACAATTCCTGCGGCTATCTTTGGATTTTTTTTCAAAGATTTAATCGAAAAAACATTTTCCTCGTACCTTTTCCTCTCCCTTGCTTTTGCCTTCACAAGCCTAATTCTTTTTTTAACAAAATTTGCCAAAAAAAACAGCACACTCAATGCCAAAAATTCTCTTTTAATTGGCATTTTTCAAGTCCTTGCCCTTTTTCCGGGAGTTTCTAGATCGGGCATGACAATATCTTCGGCAATGTTTTTGGGAATTGAAAAAGAAAGGGCGGCAAAATTCTCATTCCTTCTTTTAATCCCACTTGTTCTTGGCGCAGTAATCCTTGAATTTGGAAAGGCTTATTTTTCAATCAGCCTCGTAATTTCGTTCATAATAACTTTTCTTGCAAGCATACTTTTTTTGAATCTTTTAATGAAAATCATTTTAAAAAACAGGTTTTGGCTCTTTGGCTTTTACACCCTCGCGCTTAGCATAATCAGTTTTTTGCTTTACCTTAAAGGTTAAGGCGGTTCCTCATGTGGTTTTCCAAAAGCTCGCCCATATTTCTGGCAGATTCAATCCCGCTTATCGGAAACCTTCCGCTAAGAGGTGCATAAGTATTCCTATGAGAAATAATGAGTTTCTTGCACTTGTCAAGATCGTAATTTGCCTCTTTTGAAGATGCCAAGACTTCAAGCAGCCTTTTCGTTCTTATTCCACTTTCAAGAACTCTTTTTCTGATGTTGTCTCTTTCAAGCCTTACTATGCTTTCATACCTTTCCCTTCCAACAACCCTAACAGCTTTTTCAAATTCAGCTTCGCTAAAAAGAAGACCGCCGGCAGGACTCATATGTGCAAAAGACTCAAACATCTTATCAAAATCAATTGGCCGCACTATTATGCGCTCATCTGTAAACTCAACTAAGTAATTTGACTCGTGAAGGTCCCCAAGAAGCATAACCCCGGACCGAACATCTAGCTTTATCAGCTCACCAACTAATTCGGGGTCCTCAAATAACCTATCCCCCATATCCCTTGCTTCAAAGCCCTCAATAGAATCCTCATAAATCCCTTCTCCGCTGGCAGAATATGGAAATTTGAATGGCCCAAGTATGTCTTCTAGCTCAAGTCCAAACCATCTTTTCTCATCAAATTTTTTCACAAAAAATCTTTTTTCAAGCTCTCCTGGGAGAACAACCCTTAGCTCAATAGGTCTTGTATTTGCGTAATCAATTCTTTTGATGCCCTCAACTCTTAGGCCCTCCATTGAACCATCAATTTCCTCGTATCCTCCGTAAAGGCTGGACGCAATCCTTCGTATTTCCGACAGCTTCCTCCTTCTAAGCTTTGAGGGAATCCTAAGATGTGTAACAACTTCGTCTCCAATATATGGGTTTTTCCTTACAATTTCTATTTCTCTTTCCCTTAAGCCCTCTTCAACTTCGCGGTACCCCGGAAGCTTTGAGAATGTAGCATACGAATTGATATGAGGTAAAATCTCTTCCATTCCCATAAGAAATAGTAAGATAGCCCTTATTTAAAGTTTCCGATTACGTAACTACTAAAAAAAGATAACATTTCTTCCCAAAACACAATTAAAAGTTTCAATAAAAATTTTTCACCCCTAAATCTCTATCAGACACATTTTGTCTTATTATCTAAATCCACAAAGTTCTCTAAATTCAATTCTAAAATCTCCGAAAGTTTCGCAGTAGAATTCAGGCGTTCAACTCCCTTGCTTCCAAAATTTTTAAAGTAAAAATTTTCTAAATTAAGCTGGCAAATTGGAATGGAGTTTGCTGGCATCATATCAGCAAGGGCTCTTATTTCTTTGAACCAATCACTATTAAATATTCGTGATACCAGTCTTTCTTTCTCGCCATCAATTACTTCTTGATATTTCTTTCCAAGAACCCTTCTGGCCAGTGCACTGCCTTCCTCTCCTAAAATCGGAAAACTGGGAAATTTTTCGGTCATCAAATCAAGCTGGCCGCTAACACCTACTGGAACTGCAAAAAAACCCTTGGAAAAATTCAGGACAACATCTGAGCTATCAAGACGAAGAAGGGTTGCTCTGCAATAAAAATCTGCACGAACAAGAGCTTCTAAAATAGAAGGATTGTAAAGAGCTTCCTCACCAAGACGGCAAAACTCAATACCCTCAATGCCCTCCTCATAAATGCCTCTTTGATTAGCTAGGTAATTTCTTGGAAAATAACCAAGAGCGTCCCAAACTAAAAGCCCAAATGCTCTTTCCTCTGAAAATCTCTTAACAAAAACCGACTTAACCTTCTCTCTAACACTCCCCCTAATTTTAACAGGAAATGTGCGCGGAGTATAAGACCAAAAAGAAAAAGAGTCTGCTTCTTCCCCGAATAAGGCGTGAAAAATCTTTTGAGCAATTCTCCTCTTAGAAGAAAATCTTGGAACAAGTTCCTCTACTACTATCTCGCCGTCGCCATAAGATTTTCTGTTTACAACTCTGAATCCATAAGCAAACTTTTCATATGATGGAAGACGCAAAAACCTCCCAAACCTATCGTGCAAGAAACAAATTTATTTTTCATCACTCATTTTTGAGATGCACGTCCATTTGAGGGAATGGAATCTCAATCTTATTCTTATTCAAAGCATTGTATATCCGAGTATTTGCTTCATCAAGTGCATTGTACCTATTAGTGTAACTATCAACATAAAAGAAAGCCTTAAAGTTTAAAGAAGAATCTGCCATCTCCAAAAACTTAACTGAGGGTTCTGGCTCCGGAACAAAATGCTTTACTTTTCTTATTTCAGACAAAACAATTTTTTTTACTTTATCCACATCAGCGCCATATGCAACACCGAACGGAACAACTACCCTTGCTTTAGGTTCCGGTAGAGCAATATTTTGTATCTTGCCCTCACTTAACTTTGAATTTGGAACAATTATAAGTTCATTGTCAAAGGTAACAATTTTTGTGCTTCGAAGGTTTATATTCACAATTTTTCCTGAAGTTCCGTCTGAGAGCTTTATCACATCTCCAACATTTATTGATTTATCCAAAATTACAGAGATTCCTCCAAAAACATTTGAAAGAGTGGATTGAAGGGCAAAGGCAATTGCAATTCCTGCAACTCCGACCCCTGCAAGAAGAGGCCCAATTTCAATTCCCCAGCTTGCAAGTATGACTAAAAAAGCCCCGATAAATATCACTATCTTGACTATACTATGAAAAAACTGGATTATGCTTTCGTTTACCGCTTTTTTCTTTTTGTTAAACTCGCTAAGCCCAACGGTAATTACTGCGTTCACCACATGATAAATTAAGACAGAAGCCACAATAATCAAAACTGTAAGAATCACCTCATTAATTGTTTGACTAAGAGTTTCATCAATTCTCAGTTCCCCAATAGCAAAACGAACTCCTGCAAGAATCGCCATCCAAGTAAGCGGTGTAGAAGTTTTCTTGATTATTATGTCGTCAAGATTTGTCTTAGTCTTAGCTGTAAGCTTTGGAAGAACCCTTCCGATTATGTAGAGCACAACACGCACAACTACAAAAACAAGTATAAAAACAATCAGTGCCCGAAGATACTGGTTATGTAGATAGTCTGCAAACATTTTGAAATGGGAGGCTCCCTGCGCCGCGGAGCAGAGAGCCAATCACCACAGCCAATAGCGGTGATTATGATAAATTAGATAGTAAAACCTCCTTAAAAACCTAACGAAACTAAAAAATCCTAAACCCCTCCCCTAAAATCTTTTCCGCCATACTCTTCTTTTCATCAATAAGACTCTTAATCTCTTCTTTTGTCTTAGAAATCCTCTTTTTGACTTGCACCTCATGTTCACCAAGAGAAGACAACTCATTGCGAAGATTCAAGATTCTCTTACGCAAAGAACTCTCCACCACATCTTCACAAAAATTTTCTTTTTCCCCTAAAGCCTTCAAGTACCTCTCACGAAGAAAATTCAGTCGTTCCCAACTCTGCTTATCTAAAACTTCTTTTAAGATTTCCCACTCATCACTTAAAAATGCACTCAAAAAATTCTTTCGACAAGAACTTAAAAATTCAAACAGCCTGCGATTTTTGTGATATACCTTGCAAAGCCCCTTAAAGTCCGTCTCAATTCCAATCTTGCGAACTTCACTTTCAATAGAAGCAATCTCTCCTTCAACACGGGCTTTTCCTTCAACAAAACTCTTCCTCTTAAAACTCTCGTAATGTTTCTCAAGGTTCTTCTCAGCTTCAAAGACATCCCTCTTAATTTCCTCCACCTTCAGGGAAATCCTTTCTAACTCCTCTTCTTCTTTCCTTATGAATTCCTCCTTAACTGCAATTTTCTTTTTATTCTCTTCAAAATCTCTTATTAGAAAAAATCTTGAAAAAATGCGGGAATTGTCATTTCTGATAGCCAAAACCCTGTCATAGAGTTTTTCAGCCTCTTGGTGTAGTTGTGCCATCTCTTCCCCGATAAGAATTGTTGCCCTATGAAAACTTGACTCAACCCTCTTAAAAAATTTCTTAAATAAAGAATCCAAAACCTCAATCTTCTCAATAGCTCCTAAGTCAAAAAACTTAGAATCAAGCTTCTTAAGAAAAAAGGAAAACTCGTTCAGATAAGAATCAAGTCCCTGAAGTGTCATCCTTTTAAGACGTTCGTCCTCTCGCTTAGAGGAAAGGTCAATCTCTTCAAGAATCCTTATTTTTTCAAGAGAAGAAGATTTAAACTCCTCAATAGCCTTGCCAATCTCCAGCGAAATTTCATTCAACCTAAGAGGCAAATCATTGGCTAATTTCTCAATTCTTCTTTCAGCTTCCTCCAGACTAATTTTCGAGTTTTTATCTTTTTGTTTAAAAAATTTAAAGAACTTCATTTCTTTTAACTATGATGTATACCTCGTCGTTTTTAAAAGGAGAAACACCAAAACCAACAATTGCTTCGTGGCCTTTTGACACTTCATTTAATTTCTTCCCCCCGGCTTCAATCCATGTAACCGAAGTCCTTTGAACTGATCTGCGGTTTCCAAGAAGATAGACCTCATCGCCAGCCTTAATCTTTCCTGCATTAAGATAAATTCTCCCTGCCTGCTTAGCTCTTAAAACTTCCAGAACTTTCCCTACAAACTCTTTTCGTTCTCTCTGTTCCCCATAACGAGATTCTGAAAAATCGTCGGCTGTTGGAAGCCCAAGATAAAACCCTGAACTAAAGCCACGATTATAAACTTTTTCAAGACGCAAAAGGCCATCTTGTATTTCTTTTTGGCTAAGTTTTCTGTCAATCGCCTCCCGATAGACTGAAACAACAGTTTTCACATACTCTGGGCTTCTGTTTCTTCCTTCAATCTTCAGGGCTTTTACATTCAATTTTTTAAGTTTCTCTATAAACGGAAGTGTGCAAAGGTCTTTTGCCGAAAGAAGTCTTGAGCGTTCAAGGCGAAGTTCGTTCCCATCTTCGTCAATTATCTTCCATGACCTGCGGCAAAGCTGAACACACTCCCCCCTGTTCGCCGACCTTTTGTAAAAGTGCTCGGACATAAAACATCTTCCGCTTATTGCCATACACATAGCTCCATGAGCAAAACACTCAACGTCCATAATCTTTGCGATTTTTTCAATCTGCTTAAGGTTAAGCTCTCTTGCAAGAACAATCCTATCCGCACCCAGTTTCTTAAAAAATTTAGCAGACAAGGAGTTGGCAACAGAAGCTTGAGTGGAAATGTGAAATGGGATTTTGTATTTTTTACAAAGAGAGATAACCGAAAAATCCCAGCAGATTATGGCATCTACATAAGGCTTTACTTTTTTCACAATTTTTTCAAGCTTCTCAACTTCATTATCGAAAACAATCGTATTAAGAGTAAGATACATTTTTACATTATTAGAAGAGCAGATTCTCTTCACCCTTGGTAAATCACGAATCCTAAAATTTTTAGCAAAAGCTCTCATGCTAAACTCCTTCAATCCGAAGTAAACAGCATCAGCTCCGGCATCAACCGCCGCTAGCAATGTTTGAAAACTCCCAGCGGGTGCAAGCAACTCAATAACCATTTTTCACAGATTCCTACATAATATATTTAGTTATGTATTAATTATTAAGTTACGAAAGTTTTATAAAGCTAATGAGCCTTAATAAAAAATGGAAAAAACACTAAAACAAATTGAACGAAATGTTTCTGCAAGTTTTGGTTATGTAAAAAAAGACATGTTGATGCTAAATGACGCCTTTAGCGAGCTTAGGGAAAAAGTCCAACATCTAAGTCTAAACCACGCAACGCTTCTTGAAGAAGTAAGAAAACTTAGAAAAGAAGTTGAAAAACTCACTGGAAAAAAACTTTCTGCCAAAAAAAAGAAAACTTCTAAAAAAAAGAGGTAGAAATCTTTTTAAACTATTCAGATAAATTAACTTAGTGCCTCAATAGTATAATGGCTAGTACACAGCCCTGTCGCGGCTGGGATCCGGGTTCGATCCCCGGTTGGGGCGTTCTATCGGATTCTCAATACAACAGCCGTAATGTCATCTGGCTTGCCACCAACCTCTCCAGACAACTCACTCCAAGGAGTTATTCCTGACGGAGATAATGAGATATGCCTTGCCGCTTCAACAACCTTCTTAGCAGGATTCCTTGACCTTGGCAAAAGATTTGCTATCTTATAATCAAAAAGATTGTCAAAAACTCCATCTGTTGCCGCAACAACAACATCTCCCCTCTTAACATCAAAGACCTTGTAATCTGCATCATCCAGCAAGTCTCCCACAAACTCTCCCTTAAAATAGCCTACCTGAAACGGATAATTAATGTCGTGCAAATTAACCTCTGTTCTAAAAACCGGTAAAATTTTTCCATCAACCTTTCTAAAAACAATCGCCCCACAATCCCCAAGAGTAAGCGTTTCAAGCCTCCCTCCCTCCCCAACACGCAAGAGACAAAAAGTCGAAGAGCCATCAACTCTTGTCTCTTCGTAAGCCTTAGACAACACATCCCTAAGCGAACCTTCTTTTTCGTACCTTATGCAATTATCTCTCAACCTCCTTGAATATTCCCCCGCATTAACTCCAGAAACATCCCATCCACCAACGCCATCAAAAACTCCTTAAAATGAGTCCCTGACTAAATAAGAATCCTGTTGCTCTCCATTATCTGAACTTTGAAATGCAAAGCTCTTGATTTTCATAAAACTGCAAAAAATTATGGGTTTTTAACTTTTTCGTGGTAGTAACTAATCTCCAATTCCTGAATTCAAAACCCGAACATCTGGACTTAAAACCTCTACAGAGTCCCCAACATACCTTACACCCCTCGAAATCTTTTGTATAAGTTCACGTCGTGCTTTATCGAGATAAAACTCCATAAATTTCTCAGGCTGTTCTTCCCTTAAAATTTTCCAGAAAAGACCTTTAACATTAGGATAAGGAAAGCGAGTAATCACAATAGAATTGCACTTTTCTCCCGGAAAGTCAAGCCCCCTGGAACACTTTGTTGTAAAAAGAACATCAATTTCACGGTTGGAAAATTTCTCTACCGCATTATTGTTTTTCTGAAGCTCCCTTAACTTTTCCTGAGTTATGAGGTTTTCAAACTTATAAACTTTGTTTTCGTCTTCGCTTGGAAGGTCCTTAAAGGCGCTCACATGAACAAGTGTCGGCGGTTTTGCCTGAGCCATACACATATCAAGAATTTTAAGATAGGTCTTACGATCAATCAGCCCGCTCTTAAAGCTTGCATAACTGCAGTTTTTTTCAAGCCCCGTGCGATACATTTTTATATCCCCCGGTTGCATAGTCTCAGCCTCTATAACAACAAAGTCGTCAATGCCAAAAATATCCCTTAAAACCTCTTCTGAATGGAGTGTCCCTGACATCATAACCAAAACATTATTAGCATCAACTATATCCTTTAACTTCTGAGCCATATTTATTGAAACAAGGGTTGCTACTACCTCGACTTCTCTGCTTCCAGAAAAAAGATTCGCTTGAGGCCCCCTGTCAAAAACTTCCAAGGAAACATAAGTCTCGTCTGAAATGCTCTCAAAAGATTTAGCTGCTTCAAAAACAAAATTATAATAATTATCTTCCTCTTCCTCTGCAAGATATGGGTTCTCAACAATCCTTTCAAAAAGAGGATAAATCTTTGACTCCTTAAGTTTTACACAATCAACCGGCTTCGCATTAAGAAGAACCTCATTTAAATCAGAAATTATCTCCTTTAGTGCACTCCTCATTTTTTTAGTCGGAGGTTCAAGAGAAACAAGGGCTTTTTGAAGTCTTGAGAGATTTATTTTTCTTTCTGTAGCAAAACTATCCAAAAACTCATCACACTCGTCAATTATATCAAGCTCTGTTTTCGGTTTCCTGCCAATAGCCATTTCAAGAAGATACTTCTTGCTGTTAAAAATCAAAACATCTGAATCAACATATGAATCATATTGGTCGTAGTAGGGACAGCCCGGCTTTCTCTTAAAAATTGCAAACTCTGCCCCGAAAACAGACTCGTATTCTTTCTTTGAGTAGCCGTTGAGTTTCGGGTTTATTCTGCTTGGCATAATTGGTGACCAGTGTGGACAGGCTGCAGCAACATTCATTCTTTTAAAGTCTAAGACCCTTTCAAAATCCTCCTCATCAACTAAGGGATTCTTTGATACATATTCCTTCAAAAGAGGCAAATTTTTTTCCCTTATCTCAATAACACAGGGGGCTTTAGGATTATCCGCTGAACCCCCGCAAAAATTGCACGGAAAATTAGCCCTGCCTTTTATTACAGAAATTTTAAGGGGATTTGAATCTTTTTTTAGTATGAATTTTTTCTTGGTGTAATCTTTTTCATACTGTTCTTGCAAAGATTTTATAGGAACTACTATTGAAGTCTTCTTAAAATGGCGTGCAAGATTAAGAGCGATAGCTGACTTTCCTGAACCACAGACCCCTTTAATAAAAACAATTTTTTTCCCGGAGTTAATTGCATTGAGAACCTCACGTACAACATCTTCTTGTGTTTTCCCATTAGAAAACCTAAGTGGGCTTAATGGCTTCCCGGAGTAATTAAAGATTCCCCCATTATCCGAACAGTCGTCAATTCTATTATAAAGAGACCACATGAATATCAATTTAAAAACAGGAGTTATAAAGTTTTAGGAAAGAAAAACAAAGAAATGTCACTATAAAATCAACACACAAACAAAGTCAAAAACCAAACAATGATTGCACCCAGCATGCCTTATCCCAGAAACATCCTGAGAATCAACAAAAGCCCATGTAGCAATAGCTGGAGGACCAAGAGCAGATGGCCCAAGTGATCCTCCTTGAAAAAAAATGCTTTTTATCGGATGAAAAACAGAATATCCAGTCAGTTGAACCGAGAAGAAATTTGCAAGAAAAACGACCGCAAGAACTATCAAAAGATAAGCTAAGCCTCTTTTTACCCCCATCGAGAATCAAAGATGCGCTCGTTTTTAAAGTTTACTAAGTTGCCCTAATAAGTGGACTAGTATTTAGCAAGAAAACATTCTAGCAACTAGCACAACATATAAATAAAAGCACTTTTTTTTGATATAATGGTTGAACAAAGCGAAAAGTCCTTAATAGATGCCTTAAAATTTGTTTCTCCCGGCACAAGTCTAAGAGTAGCCATAAATGACCTTGTTCGCTCAGGCCTTGGAACAATGATAGTTTTTGATTCTCCAAGATTGAAGTCAGAGAATATGCTTGATGGAGGATTCAAAATTAATTGCCGCCTTACATCCCAAAGACTCTTCGAGCTGGCAAAGATGGATGGTGCAATAATTATCTCTAACGACCTAAAAAAGATACTCTATGCTAATGTTACGATGACCCCAAGCAGTTCAATTCACTCAAATGAAACTGGAACTAGGCATAAAGCCGCAGAAAGGGTAGCAAGACAAGCACAGACAACTGTTGTAACTGTTTCTGAAAGAAGAAAAAAAATTACAGTTTATTCCGGCACACTAAAATATACCTTAAAAACAGGTGATGAGTTAAGAAATGAAGTAAACTCTAACATCCAGCTACTTGAAAAACAAAGAGAAATTTTAAATGAGGCATTAAGCAATCTGAATATTCTTGAAATGTCCGACCTCGTATCTGTTGGAGACGCATGCAAAGTAATTCAGCGAACAAGAATGATACTTAAAATATCTGAGTCGTTAAAAAAAAGTTTTATAGAACTTGGAAAAGAGGGCAGCATTATACATATGAGATACCGCGAACTTATCAGAGGAGTTGAAAAAATCGAAAAAGAAATTCTAAGAGACTATTCAAAACGTTCGCTCAAAAAATCAAAGACGATAATCTCAAATTTAACCTACGAAGGACTATTGGACCTCGGCTCAATTTCACGTCTTTTAATTGAAAAACTCCCAGAAGACCCTATATCTCCAAGGGGATTTAGGTTTCTATCACACCTAAAACTTCAAGAAAAAGAAGTTTTACAGATTGTAAAAAAATTTGGAAATTTAAAAAACATTCTTGAAGCAGATTCAAAGGATTTTGAGGACATCTTGAAGAACAGAACAGAAGCAGTTTATTCTGAAATACACAAATTAAGAGAGCAAATTTTAAGTGGGAAGGTAATTTGCTAATGGCAGAAAAAGCAAAACTAATAAAAAGCACCTTGGAACACTCGCAAAACCCCCTTTTTCTCTTTGACAACGATGTTGATGGTCTTTGTTCTTTTTTAGTTCTTCGCCGCTCCATTGGACGCGGCTTGGGTGTCCCAATAAAATCTTTTCCCGAGCTGAAATCGCAATATCTTAAAAGAATTGACGAGCTAAAGCCAGACGTCGTTGTAGTCTTAGACAAGGCAGAAGCAGAAAAGGAATTTTTAGAAGGCGTCCTAAGCCGCGGCATCCAACTCATCTGGATTGACCACCACAACTCAAAAACGGAAAAAGAAATCTCTCACTCATCAATTTTTTTAAAATCAAAAGAACCAACGACCTATGCGTCATATAACATTTTTGGCAGAAAAGAAAACCTATGGATTGCAGTTATTGGCTGCATCAGCGACGTTTTTATGCCGGATTTTGCAGCAGATTTTGAAAAAGAATATCCCGAACTTTTTAATTCAAAAATTGGTGCCTTTGATGCACTTCATTCGACAGAAGTGGGAAAAATCGTGCAAATGTTAAACTTCGGCCTTATGGATTCTACAACAAATGTTGTTTCACTCATTAAATTTTTGTTCAAAGCCAGGGGTCCTTATGATATCTTAACAGAAACTCATCGCAACAAAAGACTCCATTTTAGATATTCTCAACTAAAAAAATTCTTTGATAAGCAGATTGAAAAAGCGGAAAAACAGTTAAACGATAAAGACTCCGTTTTAATCTTTACTTACTCAGGTAGCATAAGCATGTCTTCTCAAATAGCAAATGCCCTTTATTTTAGGCATCGTGACAAGCTTATTGTAGTCGCCTTTAAAGGCGAGGAAAAGGTAAACATTTCCTTAAGAGGAAAAAACGCATTGAAGATAACCAAAAAGATTGTCTCAAAGATTCAAGGAGCAACCGGCGGCGGGCATCCAGAAGCCACTGGAGCCATGGTCCCGTTAGACTCCTTTGAAAAATTCAAAGAACTTGTTAAGGCAAAGAGTAATAGAAAAAGTTTTTAAACAAAAAACGCCACTAAATATTATGGTTTCAATAAAAATTGAGGTGAAGAAAAAAGACGCCTTCGTTTTTACAGCACTTGTCCTCGCTCTTGCAGTGGGGCTTTTTGTTTACGCACAAAA
>RFLO01000025.1 GCA_003693875.1 Candidatus Pacearchaeota archaeon
ATTATAAACCTCGTTTGGATTAGCAGTAATAAAAAAAGGCTTCCTTTTCATTGGAAAAACATTAACAGTCACGGTTTTACTAAAGCTTCCGCTTTGAGCAGTTACATTAACATCAAATTTCTTAAAGGTGGAAAGAAGTGTCCCTTTAACACTTATATTCATATAAAGCCTGCACGCAGTGTTCGTAGCATCTAAAACACAAGTTCCAGGCTTGCTTATTGAAAATGAAATGTCTCTTGGAAGGCTCGGACTTACCCCCCTAACAGAAACTCCGACCGTTCCAGAACCATAAGTCCTTGTAATGTCAATGGGAATTGAAACGGTGGTATTATCGCCAAATCTTCCCCCAAAACTTACCGAAGCAGAAGCTTTTCCGGCAACAAGATTAAATCCAAGAGGCGGGCAGTTAAGGTCTTCATCAACAAGGCCGTCGCAGTCATTGTCAAGACCGTCGCAGATAGTTTCTTTGTATGGTTCATAAGCAACTTGCCCATTTCGTCCGTATTGCGTAGCAGAGCAAGTGTCCCAAACACCTGTTACTGAATTGCAGACCCTTTCCGCCCCCTTGCAAACCCCTTTCTGATTATAGCAAAGAGGAGCAGTGAGCCCAATCGAACAAAACATATTCTCATAACTTCCAAGATCTTCAACTCCAAAAGAAGAATCCTTGTCATATCTGCGATTCTTCTTTAAGTCAAAAACAAGGCCTGTAGAAGTCTCAATCAAAGGACTCGAAGATGTAGGCGAGAAGTCAAAACCCCACGGTGCATTATAATTCGCAATATTTGAAGACTTAAAAAACGGATTAGTTATCTGATTGGAATAAACTTTTGTCTTAAACTTTGTGTCCCACTGGTACCAGTTCCCCTTACAGCCACGATGCTGCGCCTGAATGCTGTTATGCGTCCCGTCTGTCCAGCCGCAAATAGCAAGAATGCCCGGTATGTGGTTACCAGAAGCTCCAAGAGGATAATAAACAATATTATCATGTGCCCTAAGAAGGTCTGTTTCTGGAATAAGAAGTCTGGCCGGATAGTCTCCAGCTATAAAAGATATCGCAGAAGTATTCCTATTCGTAACAAAGATATTCCCTATAAAGGTCAAATTTAAAACCGGAGTAAACTTTCCGCCAACACTTGAGTTATAATGGGAAACAAAAACTGCGGGATAATCAGATGTAGGATAAATAGTGTTCTTATGACCAGAGTAAGTCTGGTTTGCCTGCCAGAAGATATTATTGTAAAAACTTATGTTCCTCATATCCCGGCTTCTTGTCACAAAAGAGCTGTCAGTTGAACGAAGCCAAACGGCGGCCTTCCCATTGTTAAAAATAAGATTATTGTAAAAAACAGAGTTATTAAGCCCGTCTTCTATATAAACTCCTGCTCCACCTGCTGAATGAACAATGTTTCCAGAAAACTCAAGGCCATCTATCCCCCTAAAACTTAAGGTGTTATATCCTCCAAACCTTATGTAAAAAAGAGAATCCTTGATAACCATTCCGTCTATCCACCTATGCTCCGGACTTGCGTCAAAGCCGCCACTATTTACAACAATTTTCTCAAAACGGATATTGCTTATCTTTCCGTGGTCGGATACATTAAAGCTTATCCCACGAGATGATTCATAAAAATAAGAGTTTCTAAAAGTAATATTGCTGTAATTCCCATCATCAAAATAGACTCCTCCAGTAGCTATCCCGCCCCCCTTGCCCCAGTCGTAAAAATTAAGCCCGTCAAAGATAACATTGCTTACCGCGTTTTGCCCAGCACCTCCAGAAATTCTAATAGATTCCAGGGCCTTTGATGAAGGGCCATAAAACCACGGGTCCTCTCCTGGAAAGGCTGCAATAATTAACGGTTTTCCGGAAGCTCCCTTTGCAAAATTCCCAAGAGGGCTTTGAAGCTCTATCTTATAGCTTGAAGCCCTTGTTCCACCTCTAAAAAAGACAACATCGCCAGGACTAAGTAGCATCTTCTGACGGGCACCGCCGGCACAACCGCTTCCCTCACAGACAAGCTCGGCAAAACTTTTGAAGGGCTTTGTGATATCATTTGCCGCACCAGTAGCATCATTTCCATTCGCATTATCTACAAAGTAAATATTGTTAATGGCGTTCATATCGTAGCCGTGGTCACGCAGGTATCTTTTAAGATTTACCATATTGCTAAAAGGTCCATAAAACGCTTCAGCCGTTACCTCAGTGTTAATGTTTGGGTTTTCATCATCTGCATCTGGAAGCATGCGGGTCCCAAGAGTAGAGGAATTAACACCCTTAAGCCCAATGCCGTAACCATCACAATCATAATCTATGCCAAAAGCAGTAGTACAGCCCCTCCCAAGATACGGCGAATTTGCCCCCACAAGACCACCTGCACCGCCAGAACCCGTGCCGCTTCCGGACTCGGCGCCCGAGCCAAAGCCAAGTTTTAGTATTCCCGATTCAACGCCCCCTCCCCCAAGAACCACATTTCCAACAAGAGCAGTTGAAGAAGTATCAAGCCTCACGCTAATCTCAAGAGAATTCCCTTCAAAAAAACCAAACTGTGACTCATAGACTTCCCCGCTCAAAACAAAAACTCCGCGAGCCACAGTTCCCTCAAACTTTAACTCAACCCTCCCAAGAACATCATCAGAGAAAGGAAAAGGATCAACTTCTAAAACCTCCAATTTTACTTTCTGCCCATCACAATCCCCAGAACCCAAAACTTTCAATCCAACCCTCTGGCCAATCTCTGCCTCGTTTGCATCCCATAAAATATCCTCCACAATACACTTACGAACAGCCCCCGTACTTTCAACTGGATTCTCTTCAGTTCCAGAAAAAAATCCTCCTGGTGAGTTTTCTTTAGGCTCAACTGTCACAGGCTCCTGGGAAGCCAAAGAAGCTTCAAGATAAAATTCGTTACTCTCCCCCCCAACCGAACTAAAGACTAAAATCCGATGATCCTCTTTTAAAAAATTTTCCTCAACCGGAAGAAAAAGTGATTGCGTTCCTACATCAAAAAAAAGGCCTTCTTTTTTTGTTTTCTCTGAACCGTCGACTATAAGGGAAAATCCCTCTTCTCCAAGATTTTTACCTTCTACAACAAGAAAATTCCCTCCGTTCTGCGTAACATAAGCGTCAAAAATCTCGGGAACCTTATCCTTATCAACAGCCTCAAGCTCTACCGGAAGCTCTTTTTCAAGAGGCACGACTTCAACATAGGGGCCTGCATCGCTTTCTTTTTCAAGAGTTGTAAGACTTCCCTCACCCTCCGACACTGCATGACCTACAATAAGTGAATAATAAAGCCTTGGAACAACTAAATATCCTGCAAATATGAAAAACAGAGTTAAAAACACAAGTAATGTAATCACCCTCTTTCTTTCCATCAAAAAAAACAGAAAAAACAGATTTATATTCTTTTCCGTTTACGGCTCTTCCGCAAAAATCTTTCCAATAAAAAATACCCCAAAATAATCAAAAAAGTTCCAACAAAAACAATCCAAAACCCGGCAGGGGGGGCAGAAAACCTTCTTGGTGATTCAACCGGGAAATTAGATTTATTTTGTCCATTTGTCTTGTTTCCAACATTTTCAACCAATCTTTTGCCCTTTAGTCTTGAAAAAAATGCCTGCCCTCTCTTAAAGTCTAAAAGGACCCTGACTTCCCTTATCCCATCCCCATCAACATCAAGGTAGGCGCTAGTCCCATTTCGCACCTCAAACAAAACAGAGCCAAATAAAAAAACAACCTTATCACCTGAAACCTTCCTTACAACCAGCAAATATTCTTTTCCTTTTACCTTTAAGTATATCTTCTTCCCGTAGCTAAGTTTAGCACTCTTCTTTAAAAAATCATCAAGATTAAGATGAATTTCCTCGTCCCCGCCTCCTCCGGTTCCACCGCCCTTGTTGTGAACCAAAAATCCGTCGGCAAAATAAGAATTTGTTCCTGCAACTTCCTTTAAGTTGTATGTCTTAAACTCTCCCCGTCGGCACGAA
>RFLO01000026.1 GCA_003693875.1 Candidatus Pacearchaeota archaeon
CGTCTTTTTCGTAGTAGAAAAGATGAGCCAGCCCATTTCTTAGGATTTCTTCGTTTATGTGGGTTTTGCCGTAAAATACGTGCGCTAAAAGTCGGCCGTATCTGTCCTTTGAAAAAACTTCTAACCTGATTGTTCTGTTTTCTAATAGCTTTTTTAAGAAATTTTTTGCTTCAAGATAATTTGGCATTCCTTTTTCTGGGGTGTTTATGCCAAGAAAGCGGACTTTTTGACCTGTTGAAATTTCAATCGTGTCGCCATCGATTACAGATAAAACTTTTGCATTAATTATCTCTGGTTTTGGCTCTGTTAGGAAGTAGTAAGCAATGCCTGAGGCGACGAGCCAGATTATGAAAATTAAGGTCGTTTTTCTCATTAATTCTCTTATATAGTAAGGTTTAAAAGCGTAATTTTTTTCAGATGAGCAAGATGTCACGAGTAAGGATAAAGCTTCAAAGTGTAGAGATTGATAAACTAAACGAAGTAATAGAAAGAATAAGGTCCATTTCAAGTGCTGCTGGCATTCCGATAAGCGGGCCAATACCCCTACCGACAAAGAGGTTAAAAGTAACAACGCGCAAATCGCCTTGTGGAGACGGAACTGCCACCTTTGACCGCTTTGAGATGAGGATACACAAGAGGATTGTTGACCTTCCGGCAAATGACCGCGTCCTTCATAATATTATGAGAATTTCAATTCCAAGGACAGTAAAAATTAAGATTGAAATGGTTGATTGATGGATATTTATTTTGCTGCTGCTATTTCGGGAGGGCGTTCTCTCCAAAAAGAGTATAAGAAGATTATAGAGCACCTTAAAACTTACGGGAAAGTTTTAACTGAGCATATAGGGAGTGAGAGTCTTACAGAAAAAGGAGAGAAGAATATTCGTTCTGAAGATATTTTTAAAAGAGACATTTTATGGCTTCGCAAGAGCGATGTTTTTGTTTGCGAGCTTACAGTTCCTTCTTTTGGTGTTGGATGGGAGGTTTGTTATGCTTTTCTTCTTGGCTTGCCTATGCTTGGACTTTACATGGGAAAAAAGCGACGGATTTCAGCAATGGTAAGCGTTCCCCTTGGCAAAAACCTTTTTAATTATTCCAGCATTGAGGAAGCATACTCCCATATTGACAGGTTTTTTAACAGGATTAGTTTTAAAAACTAGAGTTGATAAATTTTTATGTGCCCACGTCGCATAGTGGTATTGCACCGGATTGCTAATCCGGGCCCTTCGGGGCTGGCAGGTTCGATTCCTGCCGTGGGCGTTTATATCATTAATTTTTATATTACTTCTTGTTTTTGAGTTTTTTAAAAAGAAAGGATTTCTTTTAGTGCTGTCTGGTTTTCTGTTACTCTGTCGTCTTTTGTAAAATGCCCTTTGTTTTCTTCAATTATTATTTTTGCGCCAAGGTTTTTTTCAAAAATTTCTTTGTTTTCCTCTAATGGCACATAATAATCGTTGCTTGAAAAAATGCAGGTGATATTTTCTAGTACAGATTTTATTTTTTCAAAGTTTATTGGAGTTTCAATCCACGGCTTTGCAGTTTCTAAAACATCTTCACCTTCTTCTTTTATTTTTTCTTCATTTAATTTAATCCAAGGGGCGATAAAAACAGCCGCTTTAATTTTTTTATTTTCAATTGTTTCTAAATATCTTAGGATTGCCTGGCATCCAATTGAATGGCCTATAAAATAAGTGTTTTCATCTGGGGAAGAGGAAATTTCTTTTATTTTTTGAATCCATTCATTTATTGTAGGCTCTTCGGGGTTGGGCATTTGTGGGGCAATAACTTCAAAATTGTTTTTTTCTAATTTTGTTTTGAGCCAGAAAATCATTGGCTCTTCTGGGCTTCCTTCCCAGCCGTGAATGATTATTGCTTTTTTGTTCATTCTTCTTTTCGGATTTTGTTGTTTTTATGCTTTTAGTTGAGAGCAAATCTTAAAAACTGCTATATCAACTAAATTTATGTAGGTTAAGTCGGCACGCTAGCCCCGTGCCTTTACGCAAACGGGCTTTATGGCGGACGATAAGGCAGGGTGTGAGATGAAGCTGTTAATGTCTTCGGGTTGACGTTGAGGCTTTGTCCTTCTTGGCCTTGCCTTAATGAAACGGGTCAGATGGGGGAACCCAAGCAGCCCTAAGTTAAGGTTTGGGTGCTTGAAGGGTTGCAGGGCTGAGGAAATCCGGATGACCTCTTGTCAGCGGATTCAAGCTACCTGCCCTACCTACACTCGATAAGATTTTGCAGGCGCGCGTTTTGGGTTGTTTTGCAAAAGATTTAAAAATAATGTTTTCTTAAGCTTCTTATGGGGGTTCAGAGGTGTTTTGGCATTTTTACAATTTTGTTGCTTCTGAGTTTTAGTTTTGCTTTTGCTGAGTCCTTGAGGGAATGGGATAAAAAAGCAGTTGAGAAATACAAGAAGGCAAAGGCGGATTATTTGAAAGTTAAGAATTTTTATGAGAAAGCTCGTAAGGAGTGGAAAGACCTTAAAAGGAAGGCACGTTCAGCGAAAGGAAATAATACGGTTAACCTTGATAAGGCACGCAATTTTCTTTTGAGAGCAGATGAATTCTTGATTGCTAACCTTAAAAAGATAAGGGCATATGTGGAGAGTGAGCCCTCAATAGACAATCAGACAAGGGAAGAAATCCTTTCTGCTATAAGTTCGGATATTGAGTGGCTTGTGAAAAAGCAGGATGAGATAAAGAATGCCAAAACGAAGAAAGAGCTTTCGCTTATTGCAAGGGCAATTCGTAAGAAGTGGAACGAAGTTCGTCCAAAAGTTAAGCGCTTTGTTGGGAAAGTTGCCCGTTTCAAGGCTGGAAAGATTATAAAGAAAGCTGAAAAACTTGCAGAAAGGGTAGAAAAAGCAATTGCAAAGTTAAAGGAAAAAGGAGTTGATACAAAAGAGCTTGAGGAGTGGCTTGCGAAGTTTAGGAAAGATATAGAGATTGCAAAAGAGAAGGCAAAAAAAGCGAAAGAAAAGCATGAGGCAATTAAGGGTATGAAGGATGCCGACAAGCTTTTTCGTGAAGGGCATTTGTTTCTAAAGGGGGCAAACAAGGTTATTCGTGCCGATTACCTAAGGCTTAAGGAAATTGTGAGGAAGATGAGAAATGGAAAATAAAAAAGTTTGGTGGATAGTTGGGATTGTAATTGTTGTTCTCTTAGTTATTTATTTTTTAGTTGGGGGTAAGCAGCAGGCTACACAACAGACTACAACAGGCAGTAGCAGGAAATCCGGAGCCGAGTCCTCTATCATTTCGCAAGTTATAAACAGTCAGGATATGGGGTCTATTGAAGATGACTTGGCCGACCTTGACAATATTGAAACGGAGCTTGATGTTGGAAGTGTTGATGACTTGGACGTTGATTTTTAGGTTAGTTTAGATATTTTTTTAAAGGAAGAGTTTATCTAAAATCATGGCGGTTTATTCACACTCAAAAATATCTACTTTTGAAACCTGTCCGTACAAGTATAAGCTTAAGTATATTGATAAGGTTAAGGTAGACATACCAACAACAATTGAGGCGTTTATGGGTGATTTGGTTCACCAATGCTTAAAGAAGCTTTACGAGGACAAAAAGTTTTTTCGTGAAGTATCCAAACAATCGTTGATAAGATTCTATGAAGATTTATGGGGGAAGAATTTTACGAACAAAATTTTAATAGCGAAAGCGGATCAGGGGTTGACAGCAGAAAACTATTTTTTGATGGGTCTTAAGTTTTTAGAGGATTACTATGACACCTATAAGCCATTTGATGAGTGGAAAATTCTTGGTCTTGAAACTCAGGACATGATTACTTTGCCGGATGGGAATAAGTGGCATGTTAGAATTGATAAACTTGCTTGTGATGATTTTGGTAACTATTATGTTTGTGATTATAAAACAAGTAATCGTATGAAGGATAAAGAGGAAGTTGATTCGGACCGCCAGCTTGCCCTTTATTCTGTTTGGGTTCGGGAGAAGTTCAAGGATGTTAAATCTGTTAAGCTTGTTTGGTATATGCTTGCTTTTAACAAGAAAATTATTTCTGAGAGGTCTCAACAGGAATTAGAAAAGCTTCAGGAGGAGGTATGCCTTAAGATAAAAGAAATTGAATCGGAGAAAGATTTTCCAAGAAAACCTTCTTCTCTTTGCAATTATTGTGTTTATCAGGAAATTTGCCCAAGTTTCAAGCATTTTGTTAGGTCTAAGGAGGGCCCTGATGAGGGAAAGGCTCTTGTTGACGAGTACTCAAAGATAAGGAGCGAAATAAAAAGATTGAGGGAAAAAGAAGGAGAGTTAAAAGAGAAGATTATAGGCTTTGCTCAGAAAAATAGCGTTGATGCAATTTATGGGACGAATTCAAGGTGCAGTGTCGTGGAGTCAAAGCGCTTGGTTCTTCCAAAGGACAAGTCAGAGATTATTCGGGCTATGAAAGAGAAAGGGATATATGACAATTTTTCAATGATTTCATATCCGAAGCTTAATTCGGCTGCATTAAGTGGCAGTCTTGATAAAGAAATTCTTGAAAAATGTTCTCTTGAAAAGGAGTTTTCTGTTAGGGTTTCATCTAATTAGGATTTCTTGGGACTTCGTGGTGCCAAATGCATCTGCATTGATATTCCGCACCAATGCCTTCTATTGCAATTAGGTCTGACCCGTAAGGTGCTGGCTTTCCGTTAATTAATCTTTGAGTTCGTGTCGCTCTTCTTCCGCATTCGGGGTATTCGCAGACCCCCGTAAGCTTGTGCACATAAGTTGCAATTGGGAGAAGTTCTTTTGTTGATTCAAAAGGTTCTCCACGGAAATTAAGGTCAAGGCCAGATGCGATAATGTGTTTTTTTTGAAAAGTCAGGTAGCTTACAACTTCTGCGATGTCTCTTGTGAAAAAATTTACCTCATCAATTCCAATAACATCAACACTTTCGTCTATTTCATCAAGAATTCTTGAAGGCTCTTTTGATGGAATCCTTGTGCAATCAAGACGCAGTTTTCCAAATCTTGAAAAGACCCCAACATTTCTTTTATCTGTTTCAGGCTTAAAAACTCTAATTTGGCAATTCGGTACTCTTGCAAGCTCGTCAAGACGATTTATTAGAGCTCTTGACTTTCCCGACTTCATACATCCAACATAAATTTCAAACACTCCTGGAAGGATTAGGGGACTTATCATAAAAGAACTTTTTAATTGACCTTTATAAGCTTTATTTCATACAATCAATTCTTTTTTTCAACGTTCCGTTTTCTTCATCGCGGACCAAAAATTCGTATGTTTCTATTTTTCCACTACTTTCGTTCTTTTTTCCTTTTGTGAGAATTATGGTATTCTCCCAGACAAAAAACTTAAAGGAGGTTGGAATTCTTGTTGAGTTTTCAAAAATATACCCTACTGGGTGGAGGGGGTCTCCGAACCACCAGAAGAGTTTTTCAGGAGGAGCACCACAGGCCCTTTTGTCGAGGTCTTTTATGGACTTTATTTCAAAGGAGTAGGGGTTACTTGTCTTGTTTGATGGTTTAGCCGGGTTTTTATGGTTATTTTTAGGTTTATTATTTTGAGCGGAATTGGTTTTGTTCTCATTTTTTGTTTCTTTTTTCTTTTTAACAGTTAGTTCCTTTGAATCTTTTTTAAGGAATGAGTAGGTTCCAAAAATTCCGAGGAGGACAAGCAAGACTATGAGGAAAACAAGCCAGCGGTTTCTTGAACGTATTTCTTCAAGCACAATATCTGCCATTTTGATTTAGGGCAACAGCCCGATAAGGATTATTCCGAGTATAACGGCGATGAACTGAATGATTATCTTTATAGAGTTTTTTTCACGATGGAGTTCGGGAAAGAGGTCGGTTGTAGCAATGTATATGAAACCTCCTGCTGCGAAAAGCACGGCTGAAGGAATGTATGATTCAAAATTGCCTAAGAAGAAAAATGCACTAATCCCTCCGATGAGTGAAAAGAGCGCTGAGATAAAATTTAAGAATAGTGCTTTTTTTCTCGAGAATCCGCTGTTTATAAGAACCCCAAAGTCTCCGACTTCCTGAGGTATCTCGTGAAGAATTATTGAGATGGTTGTGGCAATCCCTGTTGCATGTCCGATTAAGAAACTTGCCATTATGATAACTCCGTCAATGAAGTTGTGGATTGCATCTCCGATGAGGTTAAGATAAGCTGTTGGCGAGACGCAGTTTACGCATTCTTTATCGTGGCGGTGATGCCAGTGAATCATCGCTTCAAGAAGGTAAAATCCAAGGATTCCTATAAGAACAAAATTAAGACTTGCGTTGTTAGAAATTCCCTCAGGTATTAAGTGAAAAAATGAGGCGGCAAGGAGACTTCCTGCAGAAAATGCTACTATAAATTTTAACAATCCTATTGTTTTTTTCTTAAAGAAAAAGAGGATTCCGATAAATGATATAAGGCTTACCGAGATAACGGATACAATTCCTAATAAAAATTCATTTGCCATTCTTTTTTAAGGTGAAAAGAGTATAAAAATCTTCAGTGTCTTGGATATTCTTTTAGCCAATCCGGAATTAAGCCAAAACCTCGCGCTATCAGTTTTGGTTGAGGGATTAGGACTTTTTCCCCACGGTCAGACATTTTAGCCTCCATATAGAAGTGTCCGTGTTCCTCTGCTTCTTTTCTGAAATCAGGAGGGAAATCATTTAACAGCCTGTTTATTACACGGCAGGTTGATGTTTGAATTCTTCTTGCAACTATATGATCTGAGCTTACAAGTTGCTCTAAGCCTGCTTTTATTATTTCTCCGACTTCTTTTTTTCTTTTTTTGCTTAAGACTTCCTGAAGAGATACTGCAAGGGCCGTTTCGCCAGATATGGCTTTTAGATAACTTGGCCTTCTTTTAGAAAATCTTCTTTTTTCGTATCTTTTAAGGTTTTCAGGAACATTTTCTTCTTTTGCGTATGGATAAAACTCTTGAGGCTTTCCGTAGAAAAAGACATTCATTAGAACAAATATTCTTGGAGGAGAAGTTTTAATTTCAAAAGGCGTGCAAATGTTGCCAAGTCCGTCCTTTACTCCAAACTTGAGTATTCCATAATACCTGGAACCTTCATTTATTGCTCTGAACCAGATTTGCGGCTTGACTCTTTTTTGCAGGGCAGCATAATCCCTAAAACCCTTGGTTATGCCCATCTTTTTAGATAGTGTTTGATGCTTAAAAAAGTAGCGGGAATAAGGGTAAACTTTAATAAACCTTCTTGCCTACTCTTTGCGGGGAGAGATGGTGAGAGTATTAATGTTTGGGTGGGAATTTCCGCCTTATAATAGCGGCGGACTTGGGACCGCCTGTGAAGGGTTGACTCGGGGGCTTAGTCATTCAAATGTTGATGTGGTTTTTGTTTTGCCAAAGAAAGTTGATTTAGATGTAGATTACATCAAAGTTATCTTTGGAGACTGCGAATCGAATCATTATGTTGTAAATTCCCTTCTTGAGGCTTACTCAACCCTTAACTCGTACGAGGGAAGGCTTTTTTTTAATGATGAGAAAGGCAGGAAAATTTATGGGAGGAATCTTCTTGAAGAGGTTGAAAGATACGCCGAAATAGCGAGGGAGATTGCTAAGAAAGAGAACTTTGACATAATCCACGCACATGACTGGCTAACCGCCAAGGCGGCGATGGCTGCTAAGGCTGTAAGTGGCAAACATTTTATTCTTCACATTCATGCTACTGAATTTGATAGGAGTTTTGAGGGAGGGATAAATAAGGAGATTTACAAGATTGAAAAAAAGGGAATGGAGGCGGCAGACCTTGTTCTTGCTGTCAGCAACTATACGCGCAAAAAAATAATAAAACATTACGGCATTCCTTCTGAAAAAGTAAGGGTTGTTCATAACGCTATTGATTTTGAAAATTATGCCTTGGAGAAGATGCATGAACTTAAAAAGAATAATAAAATTGTTTTGTTTCTTGGGAGACTCACACTTCAGAAAGGCCCGGATTACTTTGTGAGGGCGGCTAAAAGAGTTTTGGAACATTACCCTGATGTTGTTTTTGTGGTTGCCGGTTCAGGCGATATGGAAAGCCAGATTATTCGTCTTGCCGCGGAACTTGGGATTTCCCACAAATTTATCTTTGCAGGTTTTTTGCGTGGGGAAGATAAAAGGGCAGCTTACCAGATGGCAGACCTTTATGTTATGCCTTCTGTTTCTGAACCTTTCGGGCTTACACCCCTTGAATCACTTATGCACGGAACTCCAGTGCTGATTTCAAAGCAATCCGGCGTTTCCGAAGTTTTGTCTAATTGTTTAAAGGCAGATTTTTGGGATGTTGATGATATAGCGAATAAGATTGTAGCAGTTCTCAGATACAATGCGTTAAAAAGAAGCCTACAGGAAAATGGGATAAAGGAAGTTAGCCGGATGAGCTGGGATGAGCCAGCACGGAGATGTGTAGATATTTATGATGAGCTTTTGAGGGGGGAGAAGTAATGGTGTCGGTTTGTTTTTATTTTCAGGTTCATCAGCCGTTTAGGATAAGAAAGTATTCCATTTTTGACATTGGCAGAACCAAAGATTATTTTTCAGATAATTCCGAGACGGACTTGAACAATAAAAGGATTATAGAGAAAGTTTCTCAGAAATGTTATCTTCCGGCAAATGCCGTTTTGCTTGATGCCCTAAAGAACAATCCTAAGTTCAAGGTTAGCTTTTCTTTTTCGGGTGTTGTTCTTGAGCAATTTGAAAAATTTGCTCCGCAGGTTTTAGAATCTTTCAGAAAACTTGTTGATACCGGAAGAGTTGAGGTGCTTTCTGAGACCTATCATCATTCACTCGCTTATCTTTTTTCTAAGGGAGAATTTCGCGAACAAGTTAAGCTCCATGAGGAAAAAATTAAGGATGTCTTTGGAGTTAAGCCAAAGGTTTTTAGGAATACAGAACTTATATACCAGGATTCTCTTGCAAGGGAGGTTGAAGCTCTTGGATACAAGGGTGTTTTGTCCGAGGGTCCAGATTTTTTGCTTGGCTGGCGTTCACCAAATTTTGTTTATCGGGCTCCTAAGACCAATGGATTAAAAATTCTCTTAAAGAATTATAGGCTAAGCGATGACATTGCTTTTAGGTTTTCTGAAAAGTCTTGGAAGGAATGGCCTCTTGATGCAGCAAAATTTGCCTCATGGATTAGTGCAGTTAACGGGTGCGGGCAAGTTGTAAATCTTTTTATGGATTATGAGACTTTTGGGGAACATCAGTGGGAAGATACGGGAATATTTGAATTTTTAAAGCACTTGCCTTCGGAAATCCTCAAGCATCCGGACAATGATTTTAAGACCCCAAGTGAGGCTATTGAATCCTATGAGGATGTCGGGGAGTTTAGCTCACCAAATTTTATTTCGTGGGCAGATGTTGAAAGAGATTTAAGCGCCTGGCTTGGAAATGATATGCAGAAAGCGGCGATTCAAAGGATTTATTCTCTTGGACATAATGTTAAAAAAACCAATAACCCGGAATTAATAGAAAAATGGCGCAAACTTCAAACTTCAGACCATTTTTACTATATGTGCACTAAGTGGTTTTCTGATGGAGATGTTCACAAGTACTTTAATCCTTACGAGAGTCCTTACGAAGCCTTCATATCTTATATGAATGTTCTTCACGATTTAGAGCTTGAAGTCAAAGAAAAACTTTCACATGCTCCGGAAATAAGCCATTTTTAGACAAAGCTTAAGTTAATTTTGATGGTTTTTATTCTGTTAATGCTCCAAGTTTTGGTTGTCCGGCAAATTTTGGCGACTGTGGACTTAGGAAGGAACAAATCAGTTTTTCTTTTCTTTTGTTAAGTCTTCTGGAACTCTATATTCTTCCCACCTCACTTTTTTAGAAGAAACAGTGTCACGGAGGCTTTTTTCTTGTCTTGAGAGGGATGATTTTCCTGATTTGACTTCAACAAAAACAATTTCTTCTATTTGCTTTTTGTCTGACCCTTGAAAAACAATAAAATCGACAGGCTTGCCAATGAAACGGCACTCCGTTGGGGAGTATGGGAAATCGGGAAGATATGGAGCCAGCTGTTCTGAGAAATGTCCGGCAAGGACAGCGCGGGAATGTTGGATTGCTTCCTGACGGATTTTTGGTATTTTTTCCTCTAACATTTTTTCGGATTTAATCACTCCAAACCTATGTCCGATTTTAAAGGCAGCGAATAAAAGAATTGCGAGTATGATTAATGCAAGAATTGTTAAAATCTCCATTTAACCGAGCGCCTCCAGTCCAGGCAGTTTTTCTCCTGCAACAAAATTTAAGAGGGCCCCTCCAGAGAGGCTGATGTGTCCAAAGCCGTCTTTTGAAATGCGATATTTGCGAATGGCTTCGCTTAGTTGACCGCCACCGACGACAGAAAAAGCCCTTGAGTTGCTCACTGCCTTTAAAATTTCAATAGTCCCCTTGGCAAAAGTTCTGTTTGAAGCATAGCCGACAGGGCCTTTCATATAGATTGAAGGAGCCCTTGAGATTTCTTTTTTGAAAAGTTCTATGGACCTTGTCCCAATATCGTCAATGCGAAACTTTTGGGGAAAATCATTTAGTAAGACTTCATGTCTTCTTCCTGAAACATTTATGGCAAAATCAACAGGAACCATAACGTGCTTTGCGTTTTTTCGAAGAAAGCGCATAAAAGAGTTCCAACTTTTGCTTATTAGGGCATTTTTTCTTAAGAATTTCTCCTGATATCCGAGCTTAAAACCTCTGGCAATTAGAATCATTTGTCCAAAAAAACCGGCGGCAATTATTTTCTTTTTAGATAGAAGCTTTACATTTGATTCAGGCTTGCCTCCGCCAAGAATGTAAAGTGAGTTTTTAAGACGTATTTTTTTAATGGAGGCGACTTCTTTTTCAAGATTTGGTCCTGCAAATGAGGGCAAGATTTTTGGGAGCAGAGTCATTGAAGCATGCGGCCTGTGGCAGACCGAAAAAGCGTCATTGACATAGATATCAAAAAATTCTGCAAGCTTTGCGAGGGAATTTTTTCTTGAGGGGTTTTTTATCTCATCTTCGTTAAAGCGGAGATTTTCAAGGAGGAGAGCTCTTCCTGGTTTAAGATTTTTTATCTTGACTTCTGCGCGGCTTCCCGTTATGTCCCTGACAAATTCAATTTTTGTTATTTTGGATATGAGCTCTGCATGCTTTTTGAGCGAGACAAAGTCTCGTTTTCCGGGGTTTCCTTGGTGGGCAATCACAGTAACTTTTGCTTTGGCTTTCTTAAACAACTTTATTGTTTCTGCTGCCTGCCTTATTCTTGGGGAATCAATAACTTTGCCATTTTGGACATCTGAGTTTATGTCCACTCTTAAAAGCACTCTTTTGCTTCCAATTTTTTTAAAGTCTACTGGCTTCATTTTTGATGCCAATTGTTTTGGAGTGATTTTTTACAAAATCAAACTAATCATAAAAATTTAATCAAATCAACAAGGCGTGACGAATATCCCCATTCGTTGTCGTACCAAGAGAAAACTTTTACCATTCTGCCATTGGCTTCTGTTAATTGTGTATCAACAACTGAGGACCTATCATCGCCTATGATGTCTGATGAGACATAATCTTCTGATGTGACTCCTAAAATTCCCTTCATCTTTCCAATGGCGTATCTTCCAAATAGTTTGTTTAGTTCCTCTTTTGTTGTGCTTTTTTTGAGCAGTGCAACAAAATCAACAAGGCTTCCACAAGGAACGGGCGCTCTAATTGCAAGACCCTTAAGTTTGCCCTTTAAACTTGGCATTACTTGTTCTATTGCTTTTGTAGCTCCAGAAGTAGTTGGAATGAGGTTTATGGCAGCGGCTCTTCCTCTTCTCTTCTTTGGGTGATGGTCGCCTAAGAGAATCTGGTTGTTTGTGTAAGCATGGATTGTGGTCATATATCCTTTTGTGATTCCGAAATGATCATCAAGAATTTTTGCTACCGGGGCTAGACAATTTGTTGTACACGACGCCATAGAGATTACCTTATGGGATTTTTTAAGCTTTTTTTCATTTACTCCTATGACAATGGTTATGTCTGCATTATCTGATGGTGCGGAGATGACTACCCTTTTTGCTCCGGCTTTGATGTGCGCTGCCGCCTTTTCACGATCGCGAAAAATGCCGGTAGCTTCAATTACAATGTCTATGTCAAGTTTTTTCCATGGAAGATTTCTCGGCTCACGTTCATTGAAACAAAGAATCTTTTTGTTTGCGACCTTCAAGAAATTCTTTCCATAATTTACAGGGTAATTGAATTTTCCATAAACCGAATCGAATTTGAGCAGATACGCGAAAGTGTCCGGACCAGCAAGGCTGTTTATTGCAACAACATTTATTCCCTTTTCTGTTGCACGTCGAAGAAAACCGCGGCCAATCCTGCCGAATCCGTTAATTGCTACCCTCATTTTTCATTTTTGGTTTTTTTATTTATTAAACCTTTCTGTTTAAGTTCTTTATACTTATCACAATACTTTATGACCGCTATGATAAAACCGGCATGACTCCATGTCAGAGGTGCAACGGATAATGGGTTGCCGTTGAAGGGATTTACTTGTTCAGACAATACTCCTGATGGGAGGGCTTTTGACTTTACCCAGTATATTAACTCTTTTGCTTTCTTTAAGTCAGAGATTTTTTTTGCTTTAGCTATGTAATATTCAGCGAGCCAGAGGGTTGAGATAAACCAAGGGTTTGGGGTGTTACTTGAATGAATTTTGTAATACATGTCATTTTCATAACGAAAAAGTCCCCCACAGGATTCGCACCAAAGTTTTGATACGGTCAGTTTAGCAGTCTTATCAAGTCGGGAGTCATCAATGTCCACTATTCCGTATTCAAAGAGACCGTAAAGGGTGCTGATATCTACTGTAAGGTCGCGGACAATTTTTCCGTCTTCGTAGCGAATTCCTTTGATGAAAGTTCCGCTATTCTCGTCGAAGAGGTATTTTAGGATAGCTCCTTTTACTTCCTTTGCAGCAAGAAGATATCTTTTGCTGTCTTTTTTTGTTCCAAACTCTTTTGCAAATTTTGAAGCAGCGCAAAGTCCCGCGTAAACTGTTGATGAAGTGAATGTATGAACTCCAAGCTTTTCCTCCCATAAGTCATAGGATTCTTTTGGAAGCTTAGTATCTTTATCACGGAAGCTTTCTAAGAAGTCTGCAGCTTTTTTAACGAATTTATGATAAAATTCTCTCATTTTCTTTTTATCTTGGTGGCTTTTGAAATGTTTCCATAGGGCGTCAAGGACAAGGGCAGTTTCGTCTTCTTGTATTGGAAGTTGGAGTTTATCTCCTTTAACCCATGGGTGCCAAGAACTTCCAAGTGAGCCGTCTGGCCGGTATTTGTGAAGAAGGTAACCTTCTGAACTTAAGACACTTGTGCAGAACTTAAAAAAACGGTCGGTTATTTCATGTTGGCCAATTCTATCAAGGGAGCGGCTGATAAGAGCACCATCTCTTGGCCACATATAGCTGTAGGTATCTTCTTTCCTTCTGAAGACATGGGTGTCATTGGCTGCTATAATCGCTCCGTGGGAATCAGTTTGAGCCCGGATAATTAGAAGAGATCTTTTAAAGAGCTCTTTTGTTCTAGAATCAAGGTCAAAAAAATTAATGAGTTTTTTGTTAACCCAATTGCTCCAAAACTTGGAAGTTTCTTCGATTAAAGCCTTGCAGGATTTGTTTTTTATAGAATTTAAGAGGTCGCATACTTCCCTGTACTTTTTGCCTACACAAATCCAGTAATCTGCAGTCTTTTTTTCTTTTGGTCCAATAGAAAATGAAAATCCAATAACAGAATCAACCGAACCGTGCTCTATTGGATTCTTGCTTAGAACCCCATCTTCTGCATCTTTGTAGGTTCCAATTTTTCCTCCAACTTCTGCTTCTCCTGTTGCATAATCCTCAAAATTTTTTCCGTCAATTGAGCCGCCAATAAGAAGGTATCGCTTCCCTTTGTAACTGATAAGAACATTCATTCTTGGGTCATAGAAAACTGTGTCTCCTATGTTGTTTTCGGAGATGTTGAAATGTTGAGCAATAAAGAGTTTTAGGTCGCGCCTGCGGTTGTCAAGATTTTCGATTACAATTTTTCTTAAGAAAATGTTCTCGTTAAAATGAACTGCCTCATTTATGTTAAGTTTCAGTTTCAGTTCCTTGTTAGTTGCACGAACATCACTTACAAGGGAGTCTTTCCGGTACTTTATATCGAGTTTCCAGGACGGGTCAGAAAGCCAAAAAAGCCGGTTTTTTTCAAAAATGCCAATACGATGAATTTTGCTTGAAACATGATTTTCTTGACCTACGTAGGGATAATAAAAATCTCTTATCTGGTGGCTTTTATC
>RFLO01000027.1 GCA_003693875.1 Candidatus Pacearchaeota archaeon
CTAACCAATCCTTTTTTAATCAAGTTATTGAGTATTTCGTAGATTTTGGAAAGTGATACTCCTGACTTTTTTGCTATGGGCCCCACCGTACTTTCCCCTATTTTAATGAGGGACAGATAAACCTTTGTTTCTCCATTAGTCAATCCAATTTCTTTCAGTAGTGCTTCGTGCATAATTATTGGTATTTTCCGATATATTTAACTTTTTCCATTTCAACCCCTCAAGGGGAAGTTGATTATTTTATATGGATGTTTTTGGACTTTCTTATGGAACCTAGAAATATCAGGACTGCTTGTTGGGATCCTCAGAAGGCTGGAGGATATCTCAAAGAAAGAAAGTTGGACGTAGTTTATGGTCCGATAAACTCCAGACGGCTGGGTTTGTCTTTGGGTATTAATCCTATACAATCAGTTGGAGAAAACACTCTGCCTTTTGCATGTAATTGGAGTTGCGTCTATTGCCAATACGGAGCTGATGGCTTAGATGAATCTGTAAAAAAAGGAAGAATTAGATTTGCTACCTTGGAAGAAATTAAAGCAGGTCTTGAAGAAAGATTGTCTTCGAATGAACACTACGATTCCGTTACTATTTGTGGACCAACAGAACCAACAATAAGCCCTTATTTTGATGATATTGTTAATTTAGCTGTGGAAATGAGAGATAGATATAGGCCGGAAATTAAAACCTCTCTATTTACAAATGCGACTAAATTAAGGAGTAGAAATGTGCTCCCATTAGACTATGTTTTCATGAAGTTAGATGCGGGGAATGAGAAAACATTTAAGAGGTTCAATAGGCCAAGGGGGGTAAAATTTGATGATTTAGTAGACGAACTAAAATCGGCTGATGTAAAAAGAAGGATCATTCAAACAGCAGTAATCGGAGGAAAGGATGGAAATATTGAAGATTTAGAAAATGGAAGCTATGTTAAGGTAATCAATGAAATAAATCCAGATGAAATCCATTTATATCCCTTATTGTACAGGCCCTTCCCACGATTTGACCTTAGTGCAATTAGTCGAGAAAAATTGGAATCACTGGGTGAATATATAAGAAATTCTACAGATTCACAGGTTAAAACTTTTTTTAACCCAGTAAACATCGGTGAAGAATTTCGGTTTTAAAACTTGGTTAAAATGGACAAAAGCAAGGAAATTGTTGAGGAAAAAGGAACAGAAAGATTGAAGAGAGGATTTGCAAAAATGTGCAAGGGTGGGGTAATTATGGATGTTGTTAATGTAGAGCAGGCTAAAATTGCAGAAAAAGCGGGGGCCGTTGCTGTTATGGCCTTGCATAAAGTGCCTTTTGATATCAGAAAGGCAGGAGGGGTTGCAAGAATGGCCGATACACAAAAAATAAAAGAGATTATGGAGGCTGTGACTATTCCCGTTATGGCAAAATCAAGGATTGGCCACATAGGAGAAGCCAAAGTATTGGAAGCTCTTGGAGTAGATATGATAGATGAGAGTGAGGTTTTAACGCCCGTTGATACAGAACACATAGATAAGAAGAAGTTCACAATACCTTTTGTTTGTGGTGCAAGGAATTTAGGAGAAGCTTTGAGAAGAATAAATGAGGGGGCAGCAATGATAAGAACAAAGGGAGAGCCCGGAACGGGTGATGTTGCTGAGGCAGTAAGACACATGAAATTAATTAATAAAGAGATAAAGGAGTTGCAAAAAATGGAACAAAAACAACTTGAAGATAAGGCTAGGGAATATAGGGTACCTTTTGAACTAGTTCTAGAAACAAAGAAACTAGGAAGATTGCCCGTTGTAAATTTCGCAGCGGGTGGAATTGCGACTCCTGCTGATGCAGCCTTAATGATGGAGTTGGGAAGCGATGGTATTTTTGTAGGTTCTGGAATTTTTAAGTCAAATAACCCTGAGGCTTTTGCAAAAGCAATAGTAGAAGCCACATTTAATTTCAAAGACCCAAATAAGGTTCTTGCTGTTTCTGGAAATCTTGGCGAGCCGATGAAAGGGATAGATAGGCTTGAAGAGAATGAAAAAATGCAGACAAGGAGTGAGTAGCTATGAAAATAGCTGTAATTGGGGTTCAAGGCGATGTAATGGAACATATAGAGGCATTAAAACGGGTTTTTAATAGATTAAAAATAGACGGAGAAATAATTTGGGCAAGAAACAAAAATGAACTGCAGAAAGTAGATGGAATTATAATTCCCGGAGGAGAATCAACAACAATAGGAAAACTAATGTCAATTTCTGGGATGGACAAAGTTGTCATAGAATTAGCTAAACAGGGCACACAAATATTAGGGACGTGTGCGGGAGCTATTTTGCTTTCCAATATTAAACTAATTAATATTAAAGTTGATAGAAATGCCTACGGGAGACAAAAGGATTCTTTTGAAGCACAGGTAACAACTCCCCTTGGGAAGATGGATGGAGTGTTTATTAGAGCTCCACTAATAAAAGAGATTCAGAAAGAGGCTAGGGTTTTTGCTAAACATAAGAAAGAAATAGTTGGTGCAGAGCAAGATAACATATTAGCTTTAACATTTCATCCAGAACTTTCTGGTGATGCAAAGATTTTTCAATATTTTCTAAGAAAAATCATAGATTCAAAAAAATAATTTAAACTACTTTAAATTTCTTTAACTTAGCAATGCGCAAGTGTCACAAGATTTAAAAACAAAATGCGGTTAAAATTTTAATGGCTAAAAAATTCAAAGATAAGTCAAAAAAAAATTCTAAAAAATTTCAAAACGAAAACAGCACAATAAGGGTGAGAATCCCAAAAGGAAGGGAAGTTATTGGGATAATTACTCAAAGATGCGGCGGGTCAAGAATGTTCGTTTCATGTACTGATGGAAAAACAAGAAATTGCAGAGTACCGGGCCGAAAAAGAAGGGGGCTTTGGCTTAGGGAAGGTGATGTGATAATAATTGAACCTTGGGAATTTGATGATGAAAGAGGAGACGTTTTGTTCAAATACACTCCAACAGAGGTCTCAAAATTAAGGGAAATGGGACTTCTGAATATCACAAAAGACGAATTCTAAACTCTGCCATACCTATCTTTTAACCTAACTATATCATTTTCATCAAAGTCTCCAAAAGATATCTCCAAAAATCTCACCGAAGAATCCCGGGTTATTACCTGGTGCTTCATTTCCCTTGGTATAAAAAACTCATCTCCCTTTCTTCCAAAAAGTCTTTGGCCTCCAACAACAAATTCCGCCTCACCATCAAGAACTTTCCAAAATTCATCGCGCTTTAAGTGGTACTGAAGGCTTAATTCGCTATTCGGATTTACCATAATTATTTTTACAGTGCATTTTTCATCACAACACAACCTTTCAAACGAACCCCACGGACGTTTCTCAAAATATTTTTCCATTTCATTTGTAGAAAGGAAGGATTAATAAACTTTATTTAAAGAAAATTTTTATGAGAAAAGTAATTGTTGAAAGAATGAGAAAGATAAAACAGGCAACCCCAACAATAGAAAAAAAACTAAAAGTAAAAATTGTCTTCAAAAAAGATTCCATCAATCTAAAAGGGCCAGAACCTGAAGAATTTTTAGCAGAACAAATTGTTCGCGCAGTTGATTTCGGCTTCAAAATAAATGAAGCAATGCTTCTAACCAACCCCGATTTTATTTTAGAATTTATTGATATAAAAGATTTTACTCCAAGAAAAAATCTAAAAGACGTTCGTGCAAGACTTATTGGAAAAAAAGGAAAAGCAAAAAAAACAATAGAGAACCTAACAGGAGCAAACATTGTAATCAAAGGAAACTCTGTTGGAGTCATCGTAGGCAGCGAACACCTAAACTATGTTACTCAGGCAATTGAATCGCTCATTCACGGTGCAAAACACGGAAATGTTTTCGCCTACCTTGAACATCAAAATGCAAGACAAAAAAAATTTGATAGAGACGATTTGGGACTTAAGAGTTAGCTTTAAATACATAATTTTTGATAAAGCTCTATGCTTCGGTAGCTCAGTAGGTAGAGCGCATGGCTGTTAACCATGGTGTCGGAGGTTCGAGTCCTCCCCGAAGCGTCCCAACCATTTTTGTATTCTCCAATAATCTTAAAAACATAAAAAACTTAACTGCATTATGAGGTTGATTGATGCTTTAAGAAAAAGGCGTTCTGTTACAAGATACTCGCACAAAAAGCCAGATTGGAGAAAGATTCTCAGAGCAATAGATTACGCAAGATTCATTCCAAGTGCAGGAAACATCTACGCAATAAAATTTATTCTTGTCTCCGACAAAGAAAAGATTAAAAAAATAACAGAAGCCACTCAACAGCCATTTGTTGGCAAAGCACACTTTATAGTCGTTGTTACCAGCGACCCAAGAAAACTTCAAAGACCTTACGGAGAAAGAGGAAAAAAATACATGTGTCTCCAAAGCGGTGTTGCTATCGGCAACTTTATGGCTGCACTTGTTGAATTTGGCCTAGCTACCAAATGGGTTCGGTTTTTCTATGAGGACAAAATAAAAAGGGTCCTAAGCATTCCCGAAGAAATCTCAATTGATGGAATATTCCCCATAGGAATAGAAACTAAACTGAAAACACAAGCAGAAGTCTTCCCACTTCTTGAGAATATTATCTTCTTTGACAAATGGGAGCAAAAAGAAATGACTCTTAAGGCGAGGGTTTTGGAGGAGTCATTGTAATAGAGGGGAAAAAGTTTGACGTAGAGGTTTCTAAAAATATCTTTGTAGCTCTATCTGTGGTAAGCATTATAGGATTCGCAGGGATTGTTATAAAAAGTTTTTTTGAAGTTGATTCCTCAAATTTTGTTGAGGCATCGCTTATGATAGTTGTGGGAACTGCATTCCTTATAGAATCCAAGATTTCAAAACTCCGTCAAATAGAAAAAGGGCTCAACTCTTCAAACTTTACTCGCCTTGTAACGGTCATTTTAGGAATTGTTGCAATAATCTCCGGAATTTTTAGCTTTCCAGGAATTCGTTTTGAATCCTCAGCATTCATCGCAGTAAAAGGCATTTTGGCAATAATTGCAATAGTCATAATTTTTATTCAGACATGGATAATAAAAAAATAAGAAAAGCCTTCGAAAAACGAAGGCAAATTTATCTCAAATCATCAAGACCAAGCTCATTTAACTGAACAGTTTCCTGTTCTTCAATTGAGCTCATTCCTTTGCCGAGGATGTATGGGGACTTTACTCCCGTCATGATTGTGATCACGCGAACTCTTCCTTGAAACTCTTTGTTTACACGCGCACCGATAATAACCTGTGCTTCTGGGGAAAGGTTTTCAGTCACAAGACGCCCGATGTTGTCAAACTCTTCAAGTTTCAAGTCAGGCCCGCAAGTCACATGAATAAGCGCACCGGTAGCTCCCCGATAATCCACATCAAGAAGTGGGTGAGTTAAAGCCTGCTGCACTGCTGCATCAACTCGTGCATTTGAATTGTCTTCCCCGATACCAATGACCGCAACATCCCCGTTCTTCATAATAGAAGAAACATCTGCGTAGTCAAGATTGATAAGTGAAGGAAGAGTTATTGTCTCTACAATACCTTTTATCATTGTTGAAACAAGTTCATTTGCTACTGCAAAAGCTTGTTCCATCGGCAACTGCCCTGCAATGTCTACAAGGCGGTTATTGTCCAGAACTATAACTGTATCTGCTACCTCGCGAAGTTCCTGAAGCCCAAACTCTGCCTTGTCAATTCTTGCCTTTTCTGCTTCAAAAGGCATTGTAACAACTGCAATAACTACTGCTCCAGTGTCTTTTGCAAGCTGAGCAACAACTGGAATTGAGCCGGTACCCGAACCGCCACCCATTCCTGCCAGAACGAAAACCATATCCGAATTCGAAACGGCTTTCTTCAGGTCGGAAAGGGATTCTTTAGCGGCTTCTCTTCCTTTCTTAGGATACCCGCCACATCCAAGACCACGTGTTAATTCCTTGCCAATAAGAATCTTTTCATCAGCCTTTGTAATTGAAAGATGAAGTGCATCAGTGTTCACTCCGTAAATAGTTGCCCCATTGATTCCCTTGTTAAACAACCATGTAGCCATATTGCATCCGCAACCACCAAGTCCAAAAACCTTGATGTTTGCTTTGCCGGCACGCAGCTCGTCAAAATTAATGCTGTTCGCCTCGGCATTTTCTATCGCTTCTTTTGCAAAATCTAATGGCATTTTATTACCCCCTTTCATTAATTTAAAACAATAAAGCACTGCTCTTTAAAAAGATATATGTTTCAAATCAAATAATTATCAAGATTTCTGCCAATTTTCTCAAGTCTTCTTTTCAGTATCTCAAGGTCGGATTCATTCAAAACACCCCCCGCAGCAGACCTGTGTCCTCCGCCCGAAGCTCCCTCTATACCGCTTAAAGCATCTTGGATAATCTTGGCAACATTCCATTTTCTTGACTGATTGCGAATACTAAGAGAAACCATATTTCCTTTCAAGGGAGTCGCAAGTATTACAATATTCTCAAAATACTCATTAGATATTTTAGCCGTAACTCCTCCCTTAACATCGTGATTAGGCTTAAAGTAATAAAAATATATTCCAGATATCTCCTGCTTTTCTTTCCTAAACCCTTCAACAAATTTTTCCACTTCTTTTTCAATTTCATCCGAATAACTGCGAATCTTCTCCAAATCCCCTGGCTCTTTTATCGTCTTTAGTAAGCCAAATGCTCTCCACGGTTCCTTGGAAAAATAGTTAATTGAGTTGGCTATTGGAATTGATACTTTTTCCATAAATTCTTCAAGAGACATGCCAAAAACTCCAAGAAGTTTTTTTATTATATCATCGTTTTCTTTATAAAGATGCGCAAAATCTCCAAGAATGCCTGCAAGAGCCATTAAGGGCCTTTTCAAGGTAAGCTCATACGCCAATCTGGAAGTTGGAAAGTAATATTTTGGATCTGGCCTATACTCATAAACATTATTGATTAGAAATGTTTCTGCATCTTGTGGGTGGTGGTCCACATAAAGAATCTTTTCACATTTACTGCTAAGGAACCTCAAAAGGCTTATGCACTGCGAAGGAGCAAGATCCAAGACAATTACAAGATTGGATTTCCTTATCTTCTTGTTATCAAAGTTCACTCCCCTCTTAAAAGCCATAGCGAACACATTGTCGGTCTTATCCAGGCAAAAATCAAAAAAACAAATAGCAGAGCAAAAGCCATCGGCATCAGAATCATGAATTATTGTTACTGTATCTTCGCTTTTTATCTCTTCCAAAATACTTTTCGCAAAATCAAAGTTTATTTTTGGCATTTTTCAACCAATTTGGCAAACTGAAAAATAAGGTTTTCATGAAATTTTGGAGCAAGAACCTGAAGCCCCACTTCAAAGCCATTAATTTTTTTCAATGGAACAGAAGCTGCCGGAATTTCGGCAATTGAGCTAGGGGTAGTTAGAATATCATAATTATACATCTTTTCCACTGAAACTTTCTCCCCGATTTTGTGAGGAAAGCAGGGGACTGTAGGAAGAGCAACAACATCAACCTTATCGAATACTTCTTCAAACCTTTTTTTTATCAAAGATTTTGCTCCAAGAGCTGCTTCATAAAACCTACCCTCATGTTCTGCTAATGTAATCTCAGAGCCTCCCGTTATCCTCCTTATGATTTCCGGACCCGCAAACTCGTCTATTGCAACGCCAAATCTTCTTCCATCAAACTTCCTGGTCGCTGAAAAAAATTCTGCGTAAACGATGATATAATAAGTTTGAAGAGATATGTCAATCGGCAAGTCTACTTTAACGATTTCTAACCCGTTATCTTTTGCTACTCTCAAAACAGCCCCCCTCGTTTCCTCCATTATTCTTTCATCACAGAAACCTTCTACATTAGCCAACCCGACCCTTTTTATTGTTTTTTTACCGGGTTCTTTTTCCACCGTTGTGGTGTCAAAATTATCCTGCCCACGAATTACCTCAAAGATAAGCTCTGAATCTTCTGAATTTTTAGTTATCGGCCCGATGCAGTCAAGAGACATTGAAAGGTCAATCAATCCATACCTTGACACAGCTCCGTAGGTTGGCTTTAGTCCAAAAACACCGCAATGTGAGGATGGATTTCTAATTGAGCCTCCGGTATCTGAACCAATAGAAAAATCACAAAGGCCCGCAGATACTGCCGCAGCCGAACCTGAGGATGAGCCCCCTGTAATTAACTTAGGATTTTTCGGATTTTTAGTCGGTCCAAAAAATGAACTTTCCCCTGAAGTTCCGCAAGCAAACTCATCCATATTTACCATGCCCAGAAGCACAGCATCTTCTTCTATTAACCGATTCACAACGGTTGCATTATACGCCGAAACATATCCCTGAAGCACTCTTGATGCACAATTCGTCTCCATTCCCCTAACCGCAATATTAGACTTAACTGCAAAACACAAGCCTGCAAGTTTCCCAACCCTCCCTTTTCCCTTTATCCGGCGGTCAATTTCTTTAGCCTGCTCTATCGCATCCTCATTTAATCTCAAAAAGATATTCAGCTCCTTTGATTCAGGAGTGCTTATCTTTTTTGAAAAATTAAGAACATTTTCAACGCAGGAAATTTCTCCTTTTTTTATTTTCTCAACTTTCTTTCTTAACTCCATCTTTGCGTTTTTTTCGACTCGCTAAAAATCTCATTAAAGATTCCGCGAAGAAATATTGGGCGAAGGCTGCTTTTTTGAGCCAGCTCATCAAGATGTTCTCTCTCATATGCTGTGTCCTCTATGTCTTCTCCACTTTCCTTTTTTATCCTACCAAGTTTTCTTGCAAGGCTCATCCTCTTCTCAAGAAGGTTTACAACCTTCCTATCAATAGAATTTATTTTCTTCCGAATCAGATTAAATCTTCTCATCTTTTCCACTTCCCTCTTTCAGCAACAATAAGCTCGTCCTCTACAAACGGGGCATTGGCAAAAAAAATCTCCCTAAATTCCTCCGGAGTCTGCCAGCCATCCCCTTTTTCCCTTGGCAATTGCGCCTCTTTTTTCTCTACCTTAAGTTTGATACGATTTATCTTGGAAGAAAAATTCTCAAGAAGATTTCGGGCTTCTTTTCTGATTTTTTCTTTTTCTTCTTCGTTTACCTCGTGCCATAATGCATCCATTGAACACCAAGACTTCGCAACTTTTTAAGTTTTAGTATAGGGCCCATTAAACCAACCGCAAGTTTTGAACAAAATCCTTAAGCTGCTAACTCAAACCAAAACCTTATAAATCCCTATGCTTACAAGGTATCATGGCTTCAATTAGTTTGGGTGGAAAAAAGGTAGAAGTAAAGGATGGTTCTTCAATAATTTCTGCCTGCGAGGAGCTTGGAATTCCGTTTTCATGCAAGGACGGTGTATGTGGAACCTGCCTTATCAAAGTTATTAAAGGAGAGGACAACTTAAGCGAACCAAATGACAAGGAAGAAGCCTTTGGACTGTCTGGAAAAAAAGAGCGCCTTGCCTGCCAGTGCAAGATAAAAAAAGGCGAAGTGGAAATAGAGTCCGGTTACTGAACCTTAAATTCTTCTAACGCCCTTTTCTCAAAGTCATTTAGATTCGCTGGGATAACAATGCAATAAGGCTCTTCTACCCTAACATTTTTGAGCCCTTCAAACTCCCCATAAAAAACCCTTTCCTTTGGCGTCCCGGCACAAAAAATCAAAACCGCTTCCCGTATTTTAAAGCCCTTCTTTTCAAAAGCCTGCTCAATTTGCTCAACTGCCCGTTCAAATTCAAGCCCAATATCAAACAGGACAAGGCTGTGCGCCTGCACCTTCTGATTATCCAAGATATAATCAACAAAAGAAGTCGGGCAATTGGTATGCTTGCGCCAGTCTGGAACAGAGGTCACCTTGCCAAACTTGTAAAGCGAAAGTCCGGCTAAAGACACCGCATCCAAAACTGAAGCATTGTGAAAAACCCTTCTTTTCACGCCCGCCTCATTACAGGAAACCAAAAGCTGATAATGCGTCGTTGCAAAAAGCGGGTCGCCATAAACCATCAAAGCAACATCTTTTTCCCTCGCTTCCAAAACTATTGACTCATCTTCTATCTGCTCACGACCTCTAAGCTCAAAATCAAGTCCAAGACTCCTTCGAAGCTCATCTAAAGAATAAGGAAACTTAACAGTATAGCCATCAAGATAAACCTTCTCACATTTTTTAAGCGCATTCAAAGCCCCATTGCTAACCGAATCAAGCCAAAGCCCAAGTCCAACAAGATAAAACGCCATTCTCTAAGCCATTAAAAAAAGCTTTTAAGCTTTTGCCTGCAAGTAAAAATCAAAACTACAAGACCACACCCATAAGGCGTACTCCTAAAACCCTGTAAAAACCCTTCTACTGCACTTAAAAACATATCCCTGACCCAAAGACTAATCAATTTGCCTGCTGCCTGCCCAGGACATAATCATAACAAGAATAAATAAGAGTACAAAAAAAATACGATAAGATTTAAACGCAAAATACAATGTCAACAAAAAAAGTACAGGAATCATAAGCGGAAAATAAGGCCAATTAAGAAAAATTTCTTCCTCCTGCTTTGTTAATTTGCGCAAAAAAACTCCGAGAGGAATTGCTAATAAAACCAATATGTATTCAATCATAAACCTTTTAATGGACATTCCTTTTTAACCCTTATGAAAAACCTAATTGATGTGCACTGCCACCTTGACCATGAAAGATTCAAGGAAGATTTAGATGAAGTGATAAAAAGAGCAGAAAGAAACGGGGTTGGACTTATAATCGCTGCAGGGATAAACCCTTCAACAAACCGCAAGATTCTTGAGATTTCAAAAAAATATCCAATAGTCAAGCCAAGCTTCGGAATCTACCCAACTGATGCAATAGCCGAAAAACTAAACAACCTGAAAAAAGACGAACTATTACACGAAGCAGAGGTGTTTAGTCTTGAAAAAGAGCTTGAGTGGATAGAAAAAAATTATTCAGAGTGTATTGCAATAGGAGAAGTCGGACTTGACTACAAGGTTCTTCCGGATACCGAAAGCCTCCAAAAAGAAGCATTTCAAAAAATAATCCTTCTTGCAAAAAAAATCAAAAAACCTCTTATAATCCACTCCCGAAAAGCAGAAGCTGACGCCATAAAGCTTCTTGAAAAAAACCAATTCACAAGAGTTAATATGCACTGCTTCTCAGCAAAAAAGTCCCTTATAAAAAAATGTGTAGAAAATGGCTACTTCCTCTCTGTTCCACCAGTAATCACCCGCCTTGAACACTTTAAAATGCTTGTAAAAATTGTTCCGCTAACACAACTTCTAACAGAAACTGACTCGCCATTCCTTTCACCAGTAGCAGGCGAAAGAAACGAACCTGCCAACATAAAATACTCAATAGAAGAAATCGCCAAAATAAAGGAAAAAACAAAAGAAGAAGTCGCGTCCCGAATCTTTAATAACGCAAGGAGGTTGTTTAAAATATGAAATTCCTTGACCCGGACTTCAAATCAAGAGTTTCTCAAATTTTAAAAGATTTAAAAGACTCCCTTTATGCTCTTTACGAAGCCGCAACAAGAGACGAAAAAACAAAAACATACAATATGAAATTCTTTAGCAACATTTTTGAAATGGAGCTCGAAAAAGCAAAGAGGGGCAAACAAAAACTTTCCCTTCTCATACTGGACATAGATTTCTTCAAAAAACTAAATGACAAATATGGCCACTTAATCGGGGACAGCGTCCTAATCGAGCTTGCAAAAACCCTCCAATCAAACCTTAGAAAATATGACATACTTGCAAGGTTTGGGGGGGAGGAATTCGTAATTCTGCTTCCAGAAACCAGCGGCAAAAGGGCTGTAAAAGTAGCAGAAAGATTAAGAAAAAGCCTTCACAAAAACCCCACCCTCAAAAAATTTAACATAACAATCTCTATTGGCGCAACCGAATACAAGCAAAAAGACAGCCAAAAAAGGATGTTTTCAAGAGCTGACAAGGCGCTATATTCTTCAAAAAAGAACGGAAGAAATCAAACTACTTTAGCTTAAACGACCTTGGTTTTCTTCTCCAATCTCTTTTAAGTTTCATGAGTTCTCTTAATTGTGGCCATTTTTCTTCAAGCGTCGGTTTCCTTTCCTTGTAAATTACTCCAATTGGAATCTTACCTGTCTTAGAAGAGTAGTCATACTCTGCTGCAAGTTTCTTCGCTCTTTCAAAAGAAAAATTGTCCCTAATTTTGTACATACGGGGGTCTTTATGATTTGCTTCAAGATTAAAAACTACGCAGTCTTGAATAACTTCAACAAAAGAAAAACCCTTGTGTAAAATTGCTTTCCTAAAAATCTCAACCATATGATTCATATCACGTGCATTAGTTCGCGCAACAAAACTCGCATTCATAGACAAGGCAAACATCAATGGATTCACAGGCTCGTCAAAAGTGCCAAGAGGCTCTGATTTTGAAACATATCCTTTCTGTGTAGTTGGCGTCGGTTGTCCGGTAGTAAGGGAAAAAGACTGGTTATCGTGAACAATGAGGGTTGTATCTGGATTATACTTAAAAGCATGAGCAAGATGGGAAATTCCCTCGCTGTAAGCTGCACCATCGCCCATAAAACTTAAAACACGCAGGTTTGGATTTCCAATCTTTAATCCAATAGCAAGGGGAACTGCCCTCCCATGGAGCCCATAAATTCCAGATAAATTAAGATAATCAAAAATTTTTGCGTGGCATCCAACATCTGCTGTTATTGCGAAATCTTCTCTTTTATACTTGCCGCTATTCACAAGCTCGGTAATAGTTCTTTTGACAGACTCCAAAATCATATGATTTGGACAACCGGGACACCAGGTAACTTCGCTTTTCGTTGAAAGCTTTTCCTTCTTCATTTTATTGCCTTTCTAACCTCCTTTTCAAGCTCATCCACATTAAACGGCCTTCCGTCATATTTCAGAATTTTTCTATGGGGCTTAATGCCAGTTTTTTCTCTTAAAAGACGCCCAAGCTGTCCCGTAGCATTGTTTTCCACAAGAACTATGCGTTCAGCTTTCTCCATAAAACGCTTTATTTTATCAGAGAGGGGCTTAAGATAAATTACCTGCAAAAAACATACATCAACCCCCCTTTTAAGAACATCCAGAATAGCTCCTGTTGGCGAACCCCATCCAATAATCAGGTTCCTTGAGCGAGTATTGCCATAAACCTTGAACATCTCAAACTTCCTTGAAACAAATTTTTTCAAAAGTTCATATTTTTTAAGGCGTCTATCAACATTCCTTTTTACAAGGCTTGCATCCTCTGTAGACTCTGCATTGTTACTGCACTCATAAGAAGAAGCGCGAACAATCTTTCTCCCCGGAACATCGCGGGAAACAGAGAATCTCATTGTCTTAAACTTCCGAACAGGCACAGCATACTCGGACTCGGCAATATGTTTATCTGATAAAAGAATGGAAAGAACACGAAATTTCTCTGCTAAAAAAAGAGCCTCTGAAACCTTTTCTATTACCTCCTCAGCCGTCCCCGGAGCAATGACAACTCGTGGAAACTCTCCATGGCCTGCTCTAAGGGCAATGTCTAAATCTGCTTGTGCTGTATATGTTGGAACTCCCGTGCCTGGGCCCGGCCTCGACGCAAGATAAACGGTTAAGGGAATTTCAGTTATGCCCTGAAGAGAAAGCGTCTCACTCATAAGGTCAAAACCGCCGCCGCTTGTCCCAATCATCACTCTTGCCCCTGCAAAAGAAGCCCCAAGAGCCATGTTAGCAACAGATATCTCATTTTCTGCCTGAAAAACGAGCATCCCGTCCTCAAGCTGATTTTTTGCCATCTCGTGAAGTGCATTTGTCGAAGGGGTCATAGGGTAGGCAATATAAACATCAAGTCCGGAGTTTTTTGCCCCAATAGCAACAGCTGCACTTCCTGAAAGAGAAAAAATCTTCCTTGACTTTTGCGGCTCAAGCCCAAAAGAAACTTTCTCGGAATCAAAACCCTTTCTTGCAGATTCTATCATCAAAGAATCATTTCCAAACCTCTTCTTTATCTCGTCTTCCAGCAACTCAACAGGCATCCCAAGAGTTTTTAGAAGGGCGCCTGCCAGTGCAAAATTCAGGTTTCGCCCAGCATCCTTAAATTGCGAAAAAGAAATAATCTTGCCATTTCGCTTAAGTTGTTTCTTATGGGTCTTAACAGTCCTATCATCAAGAGCAACCATCACATCTATTGTAGATTCATTGCTGTAAATTGGCTCCTTTGAAACTGACAAAACATTAAAATTATGCCCTCCGCGTATAAGGGACTGATAATCTCGGTAATTGAATGTGTAATAACCCCATGAAGCCAAAACCCTCGAAAGCATTCCAGATATCAAGTTAATTCCCTGTCCTGCCCTTCCTCCAACAAGAATATTTATCACCATCTCTTAAAAACAAGAAAGACCCTTATTTAAAACTATCTCAACCTTCCCAAGCCATTTTTAGGTTCCGCCATAACTTAAATCATAACAATTCTTTTAAATTAAAATGAGCTTCTTCACCTATGAAAACATTCAATGACATTTACGAAGCAATGAGAAAGGAAAAATACTCTGAGAGCATCCAACCACTGCCAAAAAATTTTCTGCAAGAAGTCTCAGAATACTTCCGTGAAAAAAAAGAGTTCATAAGCAAAGAAAATGATATGTTCTCAGAAGCTGCCTTAAAAAACAAAAAAAAATTTGAAAATGCTGTCTCCAGCTTTCGGGACCTTATAAGAATTCGCAAAAGAAAAATACTCAATCTCGGATTTGTGGCTTCAGAAGTAGGCATAAGCAAAAGAGACTTCGAAAACCTCTTAAGCTTTGAAAAAGACCTGTTTGAAGAAATTGTAAAAAGCCTTGAAAGAGCAGAAAAAAACCTCCAAGAAGAGATGAATGGAAAAGAAAATGAGCACAAACATCAGCTCGTAAGATTTACAGAAGACATCCCAGAATTCCTTGATGTTGAAGGTAACACCGTAGGCCCGTTTAAGAAAGGAGAAATTGCAAATTTGGAGGCTGAAATTGTTGATATTCTCAAAAAAGACAAGAGAGTTGAAGTTTTAGAAATTGACTAAAAGCTTAAAAATGGCAAGTCCAATTCTTTCATATGCCTGCATAGCTCAGTGTTAGAGCACCTGCCTTGTAAGCAGGGGGTCGGGGGTTAGAATCCCTCTGCAGGCTTAATGAAAAAATCAGGCGCCTTCTTAGAGCTCTTAGCAATTGCCTTTCTGTTTACAATTGCCTCGCTATTAGTTCAGCAAAACATTGATTTTTTTGAAAAAAACTTGTCAAACCGGCTCGGGCCTTTAATTTACTTTATTCTTGTTGTAGCCGCAATTGTCCTTGCTCCATTCAGTGCATTTCCACTAATTCCTGTTGCAAGCAAACTTTGGGGCCCATTGAAATCTTCCGTTCTCAACATCCTCGGATGGACAATCGGTGCAATAATTGCCTTTATCATTGCAAAAAAATTCGGAAAGCCAATAGTAAAAAAACTTATTCCAATAAAATCGGTTGAAAGAATAGAAAAAAGAATTCCCAAAAAAAGAATTTTCTTAAGTATCGTCTTCCTGAGAATGTCGGTTCCCGTAGATGTTTTAAGTTATGCTCTTGGGCTTTTCAGCAACGTAAGTTTTCCGACCTACTTAACAGCAACACTAATAGGAATTATTCCCTTTGGAATAATCTTCTCATACGCTGGAAGCCTTGACTGGAAAATCCAAGCTACAGCATTTCTCCTTGCAGTAATTCTTGCGGCAACAAGCGTCCTAAAAAAATCAAAACAACAAACCCTATAAACCCAAAAAAACTTGTCTTTTCATGGTGCTTGAAAAAATAGGAAATGCCCTAAAATCGGGAATAAAGAAAATATCAAACGCCGTCTTCCTAGACAAAAGACTAATCGACAATGTGGTCAAAGAAATCCAGCGTGCCCTAATAGAAGCAGATGTAGATGTAAATCTTGTTCTTGAACTCTCAAACAAGATAAAAAAAATCGCTTACGATGAAAACATCCGAGGAGTAGACAAGAAAGAACAGCTAATAAAGCTCATACACGATGAGATAATGATTCTCATTGGAGAAAAAAAAGAGATGCGCATACCAAAAAAAGCGAGAATTGTTTTTCTTGGACTCTACGGCTCTGGAAAAACAACAACGGTAGCAAAACTTGGATTTTACTTCTCAAAGCGAGGAAAAAAAGTTGCACTTCTTGGACTTGACACTCAACGACCTGCCGCTATGGACCAGCTTGAACAAATGGCAAAAAAGGCAAAAATTAAAGTATTTGCCGATAAATCTGAAAAAGACCCCATAAAGATTATTGAAAAATTCGAAAAAGAGCTTGAAAAATACGACCTTGTTTTGGTGGATACCGCCGGTCGCGATGGACTTAACAAAGAATTGATATCTGAAATAAAAAAAATTGAAAGCAAAGTAAAACCATCTATGCGCATACTTGTCCTACCAGCGGACGTAGGCCAGGCGGCAAAAAAGCAAAGCTTGGAATTTCAAAAAGCTCTTTCTATTGACGGAGTAATAATCACTCGTATGGATGGTACATCAAAAGCTGGCGGTGCGCTAACTGCCTGCGCTCAAACGAAGGCTCCGGTATATTTTATCGGTACCGGCGAACAACTTCACGAAATAGAGTCTTTTAACCCAAAATCATTTATTCAAAGGCTTCTTGGAATGGGTGACCTCCACTCTCTGATTGAAAGGGTTCGCTCAGCAACTGACGCATCTCAACAAAAAAGAATTGAAAAGCGCTTAAAGGAGGGAAAATTTACTCTAATTGATCTTTATTCGCAACTTGAACAAATGAACAAACTCGGAAGCATAGACAAACTTCTTTCAATGATTCCTGGGATATCACAGGCAAAACTGCCAAAAGATGTTTTAGAAAACCAAGAAAAGAAAATGAAAAAATGGAAGGCAGCAATATCTTCAATGACCGAAGAAGAAATCGAAAATCCCGAACTTCTGGAAAAACAAACAAGCAGAATTCAGCGCATAGCGAAAGGATCTGGAACTACCACAACCCAGATAAGAGAGCTTCTAAAACAATACCACCTACTAAAAGAAATGTTGCAAATGCAAAATCTATCCGAAGGAGAAATCAACCAAAAGACTCTTCAAAAAATAGCAAAAAGATTTCGCAGCAAAATAAAGTTATGAAACAAAAACTAATTGCACACGGAGCTGAAGCCAAAGTATTTTTAATTGGAGAAAAAATTGTTAAAAAAAGAGTGCCCAAAGCCTACCGCCAAGAAGATCTGGACAAAAAACTGCGAAAAAAGAGAACAAAAGCAGAATCAAAAATTCTGCAAAAAGCCAAAAAAATAAAAGCTAATGTTCCAGCAATCATCTCAAAAAAAGACTTTGAAATTGTAATGGAAAGAATCCGCGGAGAAAAACTCTCTGAATTTCTCGACAAATATCCCCCAAAGAAGCAAATGACCGTAATGGAAAAATTTGGAAGACAAGTCAAAATTCTCCACGAAAACGACATAATCCACTCAGACCTGACAACATCTAACGCAATCTTAAAAGGAAAAGATGTATTCCTCATTGACTTTGGATTATCCTTCGTATCAAGAAAAATAGAAGACAAGGCAGTAGACCTTCACCTCCTAAAACAAGCTCTTGAAGCAAAACATTTCAAAAACCACGAAAGGCTATTCCAAGCATTCCTCAAGGGATACTCCCCAAAAGAACAAAAAAAGATTCTTGAAAGATTAAAAATAGTAGAAAATAGGGGAAGGTACAAACGCTCTAAACCCTAACAAATTCTATCTGAAAGTTTTTCTTCAGAGCATCAATAAAGGGCCTTTCCTTTTCTCTCTCAATAAGACAGCCTGCCGCAAACTCATGTCCCCCAATCTCAACATAAGTTCCAGGGTGCTCTTCTTTTAAGTCAATAACTGCTTGTTCCAAAAACTCCTTTAAATTTCTGCCTTCCCTTCCAACAATTCTTGCAGAAACTTTTATCTTATCATCTCGATAAGCCATTCCAATGAGGACTGTTCCCTCCTTATAGATTCTTGAGGAAGAAATCATTGAGCAAATTGTCCCAATAATTGTATCCCTCACCTTGTCCTTCGTATTGATTATTACAAAGCCATCTCCGCTTATCTTTTCGACTTTTTCTGCAAGTCTAAGCCCATAGATAAGTTCTTGTTTGTAACGAGCATAAAGCTCAAATGCAAGAGACTTTGCCCGCTCATCTTCAAGGCAGTAAGCTAAAGCAACATCGCTTCTTCCAAGACGGGAACAAGCATTTATCATAACAGAAATCTCGCGGGCATCCTCTTTCCTATTAAAAAACTTAAGCACATACAGATTTCCCAAAATATTTTCTTCAGAGCCTTCTATTGCCTTCCGAACCATTATCGCAGTAATTAGTCGTGACATTTCCTCTTCATCAAGATCAAGAAGGCTTTTCTCAGCATCTATTCTTGCTTCCCTTAAAATTTCAAGAGCCCCGGAAGGGTTGCCGGTAACTCCTGGAATATAAGGTGAAGTTGAATACTCCAGAGTTTTTTTAAGAGGCCTTGTTGCAGGATAAAGAACAACCCCCTTGCGAATCGTAAGGTCATGAGTATCGTTTACTATGCTCTGATTCACCTTTGAAAGTTCCGCTTCGTGACGGTCCCCCACAATGCCAACCATTGCTATTTTGGAAAGGTCGCGGTTCTGTTCTGAAATTGAAACAGCAAAAAGATAACAAAGTCCAGAGCCCGTACAAGAATTTGCTTCCGGGTCCTCACTTAGGTGAGGATTAACAATCTTAATTTTATCATTAAGTTTGCTCTTGTCTATTTCATGGTGGTCAAGAATAAATATTGGCTCTTCAAGATTTGAAAAATAATCAAGACTGCCTGAACCAAGATCGCTGAAAATTAAAACCTCCCTTTTGTTTCTTGAAAGCTCTTCTTTTAGAATCTCCTCATCAAGCCCTTTGACAATTCTAAGTGTAAATTTTCTGTCAAGTCTCTTGAGAGTTTTAACAAGAATCGCAGCAGAAGTAATTCCGTCAGTGTCGTAGTGGCTTATCACCCTCACAGGCTTTTTAGAAGATTCTTCCAAAAAATCCCTCGCAATACGCTCAACCTCTTTTAGCATAGGCTTTGGAGATTTTGGGCATTTAAGAAACTTATGGAATATCTTTGAGTAGTAAAAGCTAATTCTCTCTTCTGCTAAAATACCTTCTTAAAACATTAAGCCGGCTTTGGGCTTTTTGGAGCTTATGTTTAGCCTTTCTGTCAGTAATGTTTGATTTTAAGTGCTCCTTTATCCTCTCTACCTTTCTTTGAGCATTTTCAAGGTCTTCGTTTCTTTCAATTCCTAACTCGCGAAGGTAATCCCCAAGCTTTTTCCCATAAACCCTTACAGTAGGTACTCCGTATTGGTCCCTTAATATATGGCCTATGACAGATGGGGGGTGTTTTTCTGCAAGCTGAGCTATGAGTTCTTTTAGCTTAGGCTCACTTAGTTTAAGCCAGCTTGGTTTTTTTAGTTCAGCCATTAAAAACTCCAGAAAACCGGCTTTTTAAAAGTAGCGGTAGGAAAGTATTAGTTCAATTCAAGAGCCTCAAAAAACAAGATACTCCAACAAAAGGATTATTAAGAGATTACACTTAGTGCACCCGGCTTCGTCTAAATTCCTCACCATTCCAAACTGCCCCCAACCACAAACGTTAATTTTAAAATCCCTCAAAAAATAAAATCTGATGGAAGATTTTGTGGTTGTGGCAAGTGGTTATTTTGACCCTCTTCATGTAGGACATATTGAATACTTAGAGCTTGCAAAAAGTCTTGCAATAAAAAGAGCTGGCGAACACGGAAAGCTATACGTAATTGTAAACAACGACTACCAGGCAAAACTAAAAAAGGGAAAGCCATTCATGAGATTAGAGGACAGAATAAAAATAGTCGCTTCACTCAAATCCGTAGATAGGGTGATTGGTTCAGTTGACACTGACGAAAGCGTCTGCAGAACCCTCGAAATCATAAGCCCCACTCCTAAAATTTTTGCAAAAGGAGGTGACAGGACCATTTACAATATTCCTGAAAGAGAAGTGTGCGAACGCCTCGGAATAGAAATCGTAGATGGTCTTGGAAAAAAAATTCGTTCATCAAGCTTATTTTTAAAAGATTACAAATAGCCCCGCCAGGATTCGAACCTGGGTCACAGGGACCAAAACCCTGTATCCTTGACCACTAGACTACGGGGCTACAAACAAAAAAAGCCACAACCATTTTTAAGATTAACTAAAGCTTTCTTTTATCAAAACTAAAAATCCAAAAACGCAAACAAAAACAAACACCTCAAGCCTCAGTCTATGAAATTTCTCTAACGAGAAGCTTTGGGTTTTTTTCTCTCGTTTTCTTTAATTTTTATTTTTTCTTCAAGCTTCAACCTTTCTAAAAGCTCCTTGTATCGGTTCCTAATTGTTACCTCTGTTATTCCTGCAACATCTGCAACTTCTCTTTGAGTCTTTTTCTCATCATTTATCAACGCAGCAACATAAAGCGCCGCTGCAGCTATACCTGCCGGACCGCGGCCGCTGGTAAGTTCAGAAATCTCTGTCCTTTGAAGGATCTTTAAAGCCTCATTTTGAGACTTCGGAGAAAGATGAAGTGTTGAAGAAAATCTTGAGATATAATCTTTTGGAGAGCTTGGATTAACGCGAAGACCCATTTTCCTGATTATAAATCGATAAGTTCTGCCAATTTCTTTTCTCTCAACTTCAGAAGCATTTGAAATTTCGTCGAGAGTTCTTGGGATATTGTAGGAACGACAGGCCGCATAGATACACGCCGCAATAACAGATTCCATACTCCTGCCCCTGACAAGGCCCCGTTGTAAAACAAAGTTATAAATTCTTGCTGATTCATCACGAACAACTGAAGGCAATTCAAGATAAGATGCAACCCTCCTAAGTTCTGACATCGCAAGCCTAAGATTTCTTTCAATTGAAGTAGAAACCCTTTCTTGCCACTTCTTAAGCCTCAAATACTTTCGCGTCGCCTGGCTGGAATCAAGTTTATAGATATCTGAAATCTCTCCAACATTCGTTGTAAGCCCGCTGTCAAATTTTTGAATTGAAATTGGCGCACCTCCTCTCGATTTTTTCTCAGTCTTATCAAACGCTCTGAGTTCATGCGAAGTGTCCACCATGCCCTCTTCTACCAAAAGCCCACATGAACCGCATATCACCTCGCCCCTGCTTTCATCATAAATTAGGTTAGAACTATTACACTCTGGACATCTTTTGAGCTCAGACATAGTAAAGTTTAAAAAGGGTGTGGGTTTTTAAGCTTTTCGCTTAGGTAATTTTAAAAACAAAACGCTCCCGCCAGGAATTGAACCCGGATTTCATCGACCGCAACGATGCGTTCTATCCATTGAACTACGGGAGCCAAAATTTATTAACAATGCTCCCCTTTAAATCTTATGTCCAACAAAAACAGTGAAGAATTCAACTTTCCGGAAGCAGAACTCATAAAATCAACGGAACCATTCAGAACCTGCAAAAACATCGTTGTTGGCAAGGGAAATCCAAAAGCGTCAATCCTTTTTGTGGGTGAGGCGCCCGGAAGAAACGAAGACGAGCAGGGACTCCCTTTTGTTGGAGCTGCCGGAAAAAACCTCGACGAACTCTTAAAAAAAGTAGGGTTAAGCCTAAATGATGTTTACATAACAAATATTCTAAAATGTCGTCCTCCAAATAATCGAGACCCCCTACCCGAAGAAATATCTGCCAACACCCCATGGCTACTCAAACAAATCAGGGAAATAAAACCAAAAGTCGTTTGCTCTCTTGGAAATTATGCAACAAAATTTTTTCTGGCAAAATCAAAGGTCCATCTTATGGACAAAATGCCCGGCATAACAAAAGTTCACGGACGTCCTACAATAATCCAAATGGAAGGCTTAACCTTCAAATTAATTCCCCTATTCCACCCAGCAGCAATAATTTACAATAGAAAAAAATTAACTCCCCTATGGGAAGAAGATATGAAAGTTGTAAAAAGAGAAATTAGCCTGCCCTCCGAGGTTCAAAAAAGCCTTTTTTGACGGGGCATCTTATTTTAAGAAACTTTGAGTGTGCAGTTTTTGTTTCCTTGCCGCAATTAGGGCAATTGTCCTGAAGAGTATACCTTGAACAAAAAAAGCATTTCTTCAAAAGGCTCATCTTTCCTCACGACTCTCAAACTCGCACTTGTTTTCCTTTGCTCTGGCTGCAACCCCTTCAATAATTTTGTTCATCTTCTTTTTTCCCTCGCGAAAATCTGAAACAACGAGTTTAAGCAAATAATTGCCTGCTGAAACATAATTCACCGAAACATTCTCATCACTTACGCTAAGTATATTTTTTATACGCAAAACTCCGTCCGGCTCAAGGCACTTCAAGCATATCCTCTGTTTAAGGCTATGTTCCTTCTTTCGTTTCTCTGCAATTTTCCTTACTACATCCCAGCTTTCCTCGGGAAGATACTTCTTCAAAACCCCCTCATCTTTTCTTACTTCATCAATAAAAGAAGTCAGGTCGGGAAAGTTATCAAGAATATCTCCAATGATACTTTCAGATTTTTTTCCAAGAAGCTGTCCTAATGCAGTCTTTATTGCCTGTTCTTGCCTGTATTTTTTCATAACCTCTTTTCTCTCTTTTGAACTGACCCTTCTAAGGGAAAGGTGTATGTGTCCGTTATCAATATCTAAAACCTTGCAAACTATTTTTTTGTTTGGAACAACATATTTTCGCATATACTTTATCCTGCCCGGTGCAATCTCAGAAGAAATGATTGTCCCCTCCTCCCCATTTGGAAGTCGGACGTGAGTAACTGTGTTTGTAACTTTCTCAACCCTGCACAAAACAATATCTCCTTCTTTCATAATGCCAAGGCAAATTATTTATTTGATGCAAATCACAAAACCTCTTCAACACGCGCTCTTATCTTCGCCTTGCCCCCGGACGGCAAAGCCACAACACTCTCGCACTTCAAACATCTAACCTTCGTTGAAGCTTTCCCAAATATTACTTGCGACGCCTTGCACTTAGAACATCTGATTCGTATAAATTTCCCGCTACGCTCCATTAAACTACTCTCTAAAACTACTTTTTAAGCCTTTTGGAACTAATGAAAGGCCCTTCTACTTAAAATCAAAAAAATATTGAAAATTATAATGCTCCGCTAAATTTTGTAAAGATTTTTAAATAAGTCCTACTTAAGTCAAACATTATGGAAAAATTGCATCCCGGAGCAAAATGGCAATTTCGTGTAAAGGGCTATTTTCTATTCTTGGTTTTAGGATTAGTTTTGGGTAGTTTTGTCGGGCCACTTTTCGGTTCAAAAAGTTCTGGTTCCTCTGTCTCCATCTTGCTCTCGGTTTTGGGCTACATTCTTTTTGCCATAATTGCAAGTGAGATATATGCGCAGATGTCCTACAATCGCTGGCTATATGAATTTACAGACAATGGATTCAAATCAGAAAGGGGAATAATCTGGAAAAGATACTCAAACATCCCCTACGAGAGAATACAAAATATCGACATCACACGAGGGATAATAGCAAGAATGTTTGGCTTCTCAAGCGTAATGATTCAAACTGCCGGATTTTCCGGACCAGCGAGAGCAGAAGGAAATATCCCTGCTGTTGACATAAAAAAAGCTGAAGAAATCCGGAATTTCTTGATGGGTAAAATTACACGGAGAAAATAAAATGGAAAAATTGCATCCCGGAGCAAAATGGCTTTTTAGACTTCGGGCTTATTACTTTTTAATAATTTTTGGAATTTTTGTTGTGCTCGGACTCTTCCCGTTATTGGGAATAATTGCTTATAGTTCAACAGGAACATATTTTATTCTTGGCATTACTCTTTACGTCTTCTTTGTCGTAATAGGAGCAGAAATTTATGCCCATATGTACTACAACAGATACCTGTATGAGATAACCGATAACGGAGTTAAAATAGAAAAAGGCATAATTTGGAAAAAATACACCTCCATCCCCTATGAAAGAGTTCAGAATGTAGAAATTAAAAGGGGCATAATAGCAAGAATGTTTGGCTTCTCCACTGTTGAAATTGAAACTGCCGGCCAATCTGGAAGGGGGATCTCTGACTGGTTTGGAAGAAATAGGGAGTATCAAAGCGAAGGACATCTCGCAGCAATAGGTGTCAATGACGCTGAAAAAATCAGGGAGTTTATTATGGAAAAAATCAAACAAACCGGTAATTCTGGAATGTAGCCCGAAATATTTCTCCTTCTTCTCCAAAAAAGATAACGGCAATTGGCCCGGCATCAAGTGCAAAATCCCAAAACTCAAGATTTAAAAAAATAAAGAAGCTCAAAAAATCAGGAGGGGATGCCGGAGCGGTCAAACGGGACTGGCTCAAGACCAGTTGGCATTTGCCTGCGGGGGTTCGAATCCTCCTCCCCTCATATTCTGCCTAAACCAAACCTAATTATCGCGCCATTTGCCTAACGCAACAACGCTTCGGAGTCGTCTAAGGGGCTTCTTAGTTGTTCCTTGACCAAATTGCCATCGCTTACAAGAACACCATCCTTAAATTTTCCAAGGTAGATGCAATCTCCTCCTAAATCATCGTTCCTCTGACCTGCACTCCTCCTCATTTCCCCCGTGCCATCAAAAGCAGAAAACCTAATCAAAAAAAAGCTCTCCCCATTATTTGTAGAAATATTTGAGATTTTAAAAAGTCCGGTTCTCCCGCCTCTACAAAAGAATACCATCTCTTCTCCACTTCCTTTCCTCTTGAAGATATTATGAATC
>RFLO01000028.1 GCA_003693875.1 Candidatus Pacearchaeota archaeon
ATTGTTGAAGGCGAGGAAAATGAGGGGTCGCTGTCAATTTCAAAAGAGTAAATTGATATTCCCTGATCGTCGGTTGAAGCAGAGCCGTTTAGTGTTTCTGTTGATGTCAGCCAGCTTGCGTTTGAAGGATAGGTGAAGTTTGCGTGAGGGTGGTCGTTTATTGTCATATTTGTCTGGTTTGAGTAGTCAATGGATGCTGTTGTAGAGGTTGCTGTGCATCTAACCGGCCAGAGATTGCCTCCGGAGTTTAGCCCAGTTGTTACCTGGAATGTTGCGTTACAAACTTGGGCAGAAGCTGTGCTTTGGCTTTGAGGAGCTGAAACGCCAACAACTGAATTTCGGTTTGCGATTATCTGGTAGCTTAAGTTTATCCACTCTGCGCTTCTGGCAGATGAGGACACCCTGAGCTCGTCAATGGTTGCGTTAAGATAGTGGGCGGCATTGTCTGCAAAACCCGCTGTTGCACCGTTCGTGCTCCCGATTCTTGCGTTGTTTCCACCCACAAAACCATCTCCTTGCGTTGCCTGCTGGTCAAGGACTCCGTCAATGTATAAAAATTGGACTGTTCCGGTGTGGCCTCCGCAAACATAGTGCCAGTTCCCGTCGTTGTAGGTGTTTGTTGAATCAAGCCAGTTTTGGGCGCCATTAAAGTATTCTGCGTAGCGTATCTTTCCGGCAGCAGTCAGAACAAGGGCATGGCCATCAACTTTTCCCCCATCTTCTAAGATTGTTCCATCGTGAAGAGCTGTCCACTTTACCCAAGTGCAATAGGTGTGCGCTCCGTCAACATTCCACTCAGGATTTGTTCCAAGATAGTCGCTTCCGTCAAAGTAGTCTCCGCGGCCGACCACTCCTGAAACATTCATATTTGAATCGGGCGTGAAAAATTCTTCTGCATTGAAATTTCCAATTGTGTCTATTGCATTTCCTGCTGTGTGGTCTAAGTGGTAGACACTTACATAATTTGAGTCCCAGACAGCTGTTGGATTTTCTGTTGATGTTGCGGCAGAATTGTTGTAATAGACGCAAAAATAGTTTGTTCCGGATTTCACAGATGGGATTTGGACCCAAAAGTCTGCATTTGAAGAGGTGTAGTTTTCAAGCTCGTAGTTTAACTCTGCCCCGTTTGAACCACAGCGGCCGCTGATGAACCTGATGTCGTCGTAGTCCGGCTGCATCCCTGAAAGATAACTTACATTTGCGTAAAAAGGAAAGTTTGAGAGGGTTGTGCTTCCAGAATATGTGAAGTTAATTTCAAAACGGTTGTTCCATGAGGTGTTCCACCAAGAGTTTGGCGCAAGGCTTCCGCAGGAGTAATTATCCATATTTGTGATTAGGTTTTGGTCTGTTGTTGATGCGTCGTTCCACGTTCCGTTGTTAAATTGAACAAAGAGATAGGTGTTGTCGCAGCTCCCTTGAGAGTCGTCGCGACAGACCACTTGACAGCTTTGATTGTAAGTGTAGTTTGTGCTTTGGTCTGATTCGTTTATTTCAAAGGGAGTAAGCGGCTCTGTCATCGTGACATTTAAGAAAATGACCGAGGTTACGGACCAATTAAGTGACGGGGATATCGTGCTTGAATTTTGGTTTCCTGCTTTATCCGTTGCGTAAGTGATTGTCCATGAGTAATTTCCTGCCTCGTCGTTTAGGACCTTTGCCGCATAGGTTGAGCCTCCTGAATTGCCGCAAATTCCTGTTGAATTTGACATTGTGTAGTTTACTGGTCCGCTAACAGGCTTTGTTACCTGTGCAATTACCCTGTTTACTCCTGAAAAAGTATCTGTTATGGTTGCGTTTAGGCAAATGTATTCGTTTACAAGAAAGCTTGAATTGCTGATTGCTTCTGAGCTTATCTGCGGAAAGGTGTCGTCTGCTGTAACTGTTCGCGTTGAGCTTGTATTCGTGTTTCCAAGAAGGTCAATGCAGGAAATATTCCATGTGTGAGCCCCGTTTGACAGGTTTAAGGTGAAGCTTTGTGTAACTCCTTCCTGAACAGAAGTATTAGTCTGGTTGAGTGAGCCATCAAGGTAAAGCGAACAATTAGCAAGACCCATAATGTTGTCTGTTGTCTGATACTGAAAGCTTACCTGCCTATCGCTGTCATAGCTTTGATTTTCAGGACCTATGATTTCAAGGCTTGGCGCCGAATAGTCAATTGTGATTGTTCTTTTTTCTGTCTGGTTGGTAAAGCCTGTTGAGTCGTTTAGCCAGACATAGTAGGTATAGGTTCCCTCGCCTAAATTTGAAAGTGAAAGATTTGAGTAAAGCCCGGAATAAGAGCTTGTGTGGTTTGGTTGGTTATTTAAGTAAAAAATTATCGTGTCCGGGTTTGATTCTGTGTGAGTTACATTTATCACGAAACTGTTTTGTGTCTGGTTTGTGTTGTTTGCAGGTGTTGGAGCAATATAGTCAATTGTCGGGGCGCCGGTATCTACTGTGAAGATTCTTGTTGGAAGAGAAATTAAGTGTCCTGCCGAATCATTTAAGCTTACACTAAAATTGTGAGTTCCGTCCTGAAAGGAAAGCGAAAAAACTGTGGACTTGTTTGTGCCGGAAGCGTAAGTCTGGCTTTGGTTTAGCGTTCCATCAACATAAAGCAGGATTTTGTCTGGATTTGCTTCTGTATGCGTAACATTTACTTTTATATTTGCTGTGCCAACATAAGAATTATTTGCCGGCGTCGGGCTTGTGTAGTTTGCTGTTGGAGGAATTGTATCAACCGTGAATGTGAAATTTGATGAAAAGCCGTTGTTAGAATGTATATCAGGACATTCCACGAACCAAGTGTGCTCTGCGTCTGAAAGCCCTGTTAGGGTGATGTTGTTCGTCTTTGATTTGTTTACCGCGCTTTGATTTAGCTGTCTTATTGCTCCAGAATCAAGGTCAAGAGTGCAGTTTGCGATGTCGGAAGCATCTGAAACATTGAAATAAAAAACTATGTCAGATGAATTTTGATAGCTTTGGTTTTCCGGCGCGACGAGGGTGATGTTTGGTGCGACTAAATCTACCACATTCAAAGTCTTTGAAAGCGAGTTTACATTGTTTGCGAAGTAGTAAATGTCGCTTTGGTTTGAGATGTTGCAGCTGATGCTGTGAAGTCCTACATCGTTAAAGGTGTAGGTTATGTTTGCTGTTCCGTTTGAGTTTGTAAGTGCACTTCCAAGAAAGCCAGTGATGTTAGAATAAAATGAAATGTTGTACCCTGAGATTGGAGAGTTTAAGTCAATGTCTTTTACGCTACAATTTAGAAAAACCGACTCTGAGTAGTTTATTTCTGTTGCGTTTGAGTCAAAGCCGGTGAGGTTTGAGCTTCCCCAAAGATAGAAGTGCTTGTAGCTTGTGTGTCCCCAATTGTTTGAGCCGTCTTTTGCCCACATTGAGATGTTTACAAGGCCCAGATTTGAGAATTCTGTTTGGTTTGAGGTATTTAATGAATAGTTTAGCCAAGGGTCTGAAAATGATGTGGTGTAGTTTGTGAAGCTTCCGTTTCCTTGATGCTCCGTTTTTCCACCTGTTACTCCTATGTTGTCTGTCCAAGAAGAGCTTGCATTTACTACTTCTCCACGGGTCACATTTGCTCCTGTTGCAACCGAAAGCGTGAAAGCTGTGTTTGTTGGGGGCGTTGTGTCAAAGGTTTCGTTTATCAAAAAGCCCACCCCAGTCTGCTTTGTGTAAAGAGAGGTGTAGGTTCCCCCGCCGCAGGCTGCCGGAGGATTCCAGTTTGCATTTGGGTTTCCTGCCTTATAATCTGCCCATTTGAGGCTGATTTCTTCTTTTCCGGTTCCAAAAAAACCGCTCGCGTTGTATTTTAAGACGAATTTTAAGCGATGACCTGTATCAATTAGATAGGGCTGGCTTAAAGTTACATAATTTGTGGACTCGCCATTTAAAATCTGGATATAGCCTGTTTCGTTTATCAGGGTGCTTGTAGAAGTTGAGGGGTCGTAGTCATAGACAAGAAATTTCCAGTCGTGAACAGACAGGTCCTTCCATTTTGATGTTTTGGCATCAGCAAGGCCAACACAGATTGTTCCAGAAATTACCATCGGACTTGAATAAGTGTAGTTTGAATAAATTGTTGCTAGAAGATGTTCTCCTAAGAGAGGGGGCTTGTTTTTTATGTCAACTTTTGCCGAGCCGGTAAAATCATTGTTTGAGCTGTAAATGTACTGGTCTGCTCCTTCGATAAACATTACTTCGTCGAGGCCTCGTGCCCAGTAGATGTTGTAGCCTGCTGTCGGGTCAACAATGTAGTCAAAAGAAACTGATGAATTTTGGCTTCCTGTAATTTTTAGGTCAAAAGTGTCTTTTGGCGACTTTAATCCGCTTAGCGTTACAGAGTATTTTTTGTAGGCAGAGATTTGTCCAAAGTCTGCTATTTTTGTATTAGAGTCTTTTAAGTAGACTTCTACTGATGCGTTTCCCTTTGCATAGATTGTGATGTCATTTCCGTTAGTTAGGTTTTTTTCAAAGCTTACCCGGACAAAATGGCTTACTGGAATTGTTTCAGAAAAGTTTTGGTCTTTTGCTGAAACTTCTGCGAAAATGTCTGAGACAAAGCCGCGTGAGGAGTTTAAGTGCTCTGCTTTTGTGATTATGATAATTTCAAAGACTTGGTTGCTTAAATGAGGCGCGGTCCATTCCAGTCTGTCAATCAAGCCGTTGTTGTTTGTGTCAAGGTAAGTTACGTTTTTGAAAAGACTTCTGCCTGAACCTTGAACCCAGAAAAGCTTTATTGACTCCGGGCGGTTCGTGATTTCAGAGATATTTGTGTAGACTTTGACATTTTTGTAGTGCAGGCTTGAATTTACTATGACTTGTTTTATTCTTCCAAAATCCTTTTCAAAGGCGTGCGGAGCTTCTGTTTCATATTCTATTACCAACTCTTCGGCGCTTTGATTTATCCTAAGAAGGGTTTTGTTTTGAACTGATTTTGAACTCTTGCTTTTGTTTGAAGAGATATTTTTAGAAAGTATTTTTTTGGCTTTTGATTTTTTTGATTTCTCAAATTCGTATTCTTCAAGACTTTTTTTCTGCCCTTTTTCAATTACTTCTATCTTTTTTTTGTCAAGAATTTCTTCTTTTTCTTTTAGCTTTCTTTTTACTGTGAAGTTAAAGGACTCTTCTGGCACTTCTACTTCGGCACTTTTTGTTTGGTTACTAAATTTTATCTTTTTTATCCAGCGAACAGGCTTTCCAATTTCTGCTGGTAGCTGGATTAAGCTTATGTTTGAGCTTATGTTTTGAGGTATTGTTAAATTTGTTTCATTTAGAAGTGTCAGATTTGTTTGATTAAGCAAGCTTTGGTTTGTCTGGTTGGATAAATTTATCGGGAATGTTGTGTTGGTTTCATTTATTGGGATTGTTATGTTTATTTGGTTGATTGGCTCTGGAATGGTGAAATTTGTTTTGTTGGTTTCAAGGCTTTGGTTTGTCTGATTTATTTTGTCTTGATAAGGAAGAGATTGGTTTGTTTTTTTTGAAAAATTTTTGAAAAATTCCGTTTTGCTTGGCAAAAACTTTTGGTTTCCCCTAAACTCTATGCCAATTTTTTGGAATCCGAGTTCATTTATTGCGGTAGAATAACTTGCCGTTCCCGATTCGTCAGTTTGGTTTGAGCCAAGAAGTGAATCGTTGAGATAGAAGAACAGGCTTTGGTTTGGTATTGGCGTTCCGTTTTCTGTTACAAGTTGGGCAGTTATTTTGAAGATGTCTTTTTTTATTGAGTCAAAAATTGTTAGTAGTGCGTTGATTATTTTTGTTTGAATGCTTTCTGTTTTGTTTTCATCTGGCAAAATTTTTATGGGCTTTCCTGTTATTGGTGCAGAAATCTTTGTTTTATTTGGAACCTGAAACGTTTTGTTTTCCTGGGGGATTTTTTTTGTAGAGTTTTTTTCCAAATTTTTGGTTGTTTCATTTTTCTTTTGAAGTTCAATGGAATCGTTTTGTGGCTGGGCAGCCTTTGTTTTGTTTTTCTCAAACAGAGGTTTTGTCTTGTTTTGCTCTTTTTTTTGGCGGTTTCCTGCACTCTTATTCTGTGGATTTGTGGGCAAGCTTTCTTCTTTTTGGCTTGTTTTGGAAAAGTTTAGCTTTTCCTTTGTCGTAGCAGTTAAATTCTCTTTTGCCGTGGATATGAGGGGTAAGACTACGAGAATAAAGAATAGGATAAAGAGAACAGAAAATAAGGTGACTGAACCTACCTTTGCCATGCTTTTGCAGTTTAATTTTGCCAAGAAAGCCCCTCTTTTTGTCATCGGTAAAAATGAGTTGTTTTTCTTTAAATAGTTTTATAGACTTTGACACATTCTTTGGCAAGGTTTATTAATTTAGAAAACTTTGATAAGCTATGCGCTCTATAATGCTTAGCCAGGAAGTAAGTAAAAATGATGCTCTTGAACTTGCAAACGGCGTTAGTGTCAGAAGCGTTCTCGAACTTTTTGAAGCCCTTGACTCAATGGATGATGAAACTTTTTTTTACCATGTTTCTGAAAACCACAACGACTTCTCTGACTGGATTCTTGAAAATTACCACGATGAAGCCTTGTCAAAAAAGGTGCTTAAAATCCGTAGCAGGAAAAAGCTTATGTGTTTTCTTGAGAAAAAGCTACAAGAAGAAATTGCTAAATTCGTAAGTGGGTTAGAAAAAAAGAAAGCTAAAAAGATTATTTTACCAAAAAAGAAAAAGGAAATTTTAAAGGAATTGGAAAAAATCTGATGGGAAAGGTAATTGGAATTATGTCGTTTAAGGGGGGCGTCGGCAAGACCACTGCTGCAATAAACCTTGCGGCCGCACTCTACCGTCTTGGCAGGTCTGCCCTTATAATTGATGGCAATTTTCTTTCCCCAAATCTCCACCTCTATCTTGGGCTCCTTCGTCCTGAAAAAACGCTAAAAGATGTTTTGCAAAAGGGCATTGCCCCCGAAAATGCGATATACGAACACGCTTGCGGAATTCATATCCTGCCCTGTGAATTTTATAAGAGCGTTAATTTCGAGAAATTTCATAAGATGGTCTTGTCCCTTAAGGAAAAATATGATTTCGTAATTCTTGATTCTGGGCCAAGTTATACTGAAGAGATAATTGCGGTTCTTATCTCCTCTGACGAGCTCTTGTTTGTTGCAACTCCTGACTACCCTTCTCTTGCCTCAACAGTCAAGGCACGAAAACTTGCAAAGTTTAAGGGGCTGCCAATTCGCGGAGTCGTTGTCAACCGAAGAAAAAAGAAAAGATTTGAATTAAAGAACTCGGACATAGAAAAAACAATCGGGATAGGGGTTTTGTGTGAAATCCCTGATGACAACAGCATTTTAAAGTCTGTGAAGAAGTTCTCTCCGGTTGTTTGGAAATATCGTCGGAGCAAAAGCTCGCGAGCGTTTATGAAACTTGCCAAAGTTTTCTTTCAGGGGTAGGCGGTTCTTGAATTAATCAAAATTCCGATGCTTAAAAGGGAGCAGGCAACGCCGAGAAATAGGATAAACAGGGAAACTGCGTTTGAAAGTCCCAGAAGAAGTAGGTCTTTGTATGAGATTATAAGGTTAAATGAAAAAATCTGAAATGCGATTTCTTTCATGAATTTTCCTCCTGCAAAGAAAAGAATTGCAAAGACAACCATTGGTAGAAGCATTCCAGCCAATATAAGAAATATAAAATTGCCCTCTTTTGAACAATTGGATTCTGTATACGGTAGTGCCCCAACTTCTAAGACTACCCTTACATTGCTGCATGAAACAAATTTTGAGGATATTGCGTGACCTGCTTCGTGAATGCCAATTGTTCCGACAAACACGAAATTAGTAAGAATTATCAAAAACAAAAGATGTTTTAGAAATTGAAATGCGATAGTATCGTGGCTCTCCGTTGTATGGTGGATTTCTGGTTTCTTTCTAAGGGTTGATGTAAAAAAATATGTGAAGGTAAAAAAAGAAACTCCCGATAGGAGGGTCAATGCCGGAATAAGGCGAGAGTTTATTGCAGAAACAAGATAAGCCATAAGAGAAATTGTTGCATATGGGATTGGAGTATGTATTATTTTTTGATGGATATTTGAAAAAGAGATAAAAGACAAAACCATTATGAAAAGAGAAAAAGGAATCATAAGATGAATATTTGAAAAATTTAGGAGAATCATTGGTACGGCTAAAATGTATGAAATGTATGGGAGGAAAACTTTTTTTGAGTGACTCGTCCTAAAAAGAAGAATTGAAATTGCAAGATTTTCAAAAAGAAGTCTTGCAGAGTATATTTGAATAAAATCATTTAGAATAAAATCTAATTTTCCAATTGCCCAAAGAAAGAGTGTCGCAGAGAAGACAAGATGGGTCAGTGCAATAATTATGAGTGGAAGGTCGCGCTTTTTCAGGTGAGATACAAAGGCTTCCCTTACAAAATGATAGGCCAGAGCTATGAAAACAAAAAGTGAGGCTATTGAGGCAAATAAAAAAAAGATTTCCATTAAATTTAATCAAAAAAGGAATTTAAAAATTTTTAGAAAAAAGAAAAGCCCCCCCCCGCTAAGTTAGGGGGACCTTAAGAGGTTTAGTTCAGCTCTATATAAAAGTAGTAGGTTGTTGTTGTCGTGTCTCCATTGTGCCCATCTTCTAAGACTAGCATTTCAAAGTCGTGTGTCTTGCTGTCAAAACCAGAGAGGTCATCTTCAAGCAATGAAGCGAATACCGTGTTCGTTCCATCATCAAGAAGAACTTCCTCAAAATTGCCCGAAACTCCAGCTCCTGTACTATCGTAGACATAAGTTGCCGGACACTGACCTGCGGTAAAGGAGGTTGAGCCAGTAGAGAATGCCGCGTGGGTGTTAGCGTCCGAAAAAGTTTCGTTTACACCATCTGCATCATTTGCACCGATTCCAAATGCAGATTCAAGAGCCGAGGAGTTTGCTGTCAAATTGAAACACTGGATATTCGTCCAGGAAACTGAACTGGAATTTGATGCATAGACCTCTCCTTGCGGTGAGGCAAGCGACCAGTTGTAAAGAACATTTCCTGAGCCGTCTGTAAGTTCAATTGTTCCTGAAACATTTCCAAAGTAACCCTGCCATGCCTGAGTCAACGAAGATCCTGTAATTGTTAGCTCAGTTACATTTCCTGCCTGTGCATTTGATGAGCCCGGGGAGGTGGCTGGACCTCTGCTGGAAGTTCCCGCACTCACAACAGAAGCACCGTTAACTTCGGCCGAAACAAGCCCAATAGCAGAAAATGCAATAACCAAGGTCGCTAAAAACATTATCGACTTAGTCATCTTTATTGTCACCTCCTTTCAGAAGAATATTATTCTTAAAAAGCTCGGAAGGGTCATAGATTGGAACAAAAAATTCCGCTCCAATCACAGAAAGCTTTTCGATTGATGAAATCACTTCTGCTTCAAGTGGTTCTCCGAGCTTTTTTAGAATATTGTTTATTTTTTGAGTTAGTTTCTTTTCTTCTGACAAGATGTATGCTTTTGGAATAATGTCTTTTAGACAGATGTAGATTCCGTTAATTTCCTCAAGAGAATCGTCTATTGCCCAAAAAAACTTTTCAATTATTCGTTGGACTCTTGCGTCTTTTATTGACCAGATTTTCAAGATTATTTTGTTTTCGCGTGAAAGGTCAATCGTTTGTTTTTTTGAAAACTCGTGAGAAAGAGGGATTATGTATGCAATTTCCTTTGAAAGAGAAAAGATTGTTCTTGGCTTTCCTTTCTCGACAGCTCCGGTTCTTTCCTTTTTAACGAGCCCTGCTGCCTCAAGAAGCTTTAGTTGTTGGCTCACAAAGGAGACGGTTGTTTTTATTTCGCCTGCAATTTCAATGGGGGATGATGGCTTTTTAGCGATTATTTGGAGAATGTCCCACCTTGGGGACGATAAAAAGGAATCTAGCTCCATAGCAGATTGATTCACCTCCTAATAGGATTATTGAGAGTAGCTATTTAAATGTTTTGTTAACTTAATTAATTAACGAGAATAATCAAAATAAAAAGAAAATTAAACACTCTAACAAATTAAAAAGATTAAAATGTTAAATAATCTAAAAAATTTATTAGACTAATTAATTAATTACTTAAATTAAACCTATTCAAGCTCAACGTAAAAGTAATAGGTTGTAGTTGACGTGTCTGTTCCGTGGCCATCCTCTAAAACCATCATCTCAAAATCGTGGGTCCTTCCATCAAAGCCCAGGATATCTTCATCAAGGATTGCTGTGAAAATGACTGCCCTTGTTGTTGGTTCGTAAAGCAAAACTTCTTCAAATTTGTTGTTTTCTCCGGTTCCGGCATCGGTAAAAATTCTTGTGTTCTGGCATTCCCCCTCTGAAAATGCCAAATTTCCGGTGTAAAAGGGGTCATGCGTCCCAGCTCCTTTCAAATTGAAGGTCTCGTTTACGCCGTCAACATCTCTTGATGAAATGTTAAACTCGGACTCAAGCTGCGTTAAGTTCTTTCCGTGAAGGCTTGTTGCACCGGCTTGTGCAGTGTCCTCTGCGTAGGTGCCATCAGCCGTGAAGTTAAAACATTGCACGTAGCTCCACGCAATTGAGTCGTTTGTTGAAGCGTAGATTTCTCCTTGGGGGGAGGCATCTGACCAATTGTAAAAAACGTTGTCATTTGCATCGGTTAGTTGAATGGTTCCTGTAACATTTCCAAAATAGCCCTGCCACGACTGAGTTATTGAAAAACCCTGAATATTTAACTCCGTTACATTTCCTGCCTGTGCCTGGACAGAAGTAGGAGAATCTGCCGGAGAACGCGAGCTACTTACAACAGAAAGATTTGCCCCAAAGGGAAGGGCAACTGCAAGAGGCAAGATTAAAACTAAAAAAAATAGCAAAAGCTTTTTCATTTTATACTTTCCATAATGAGCTTTAGTTGCTCAATATCTTTGGACAAGGCTGTTTTTTTCTGCAAGTCGTTTAACGAATTTATGTATGTTTGAAGTTTTGACATAATCTTATCAATTTCACTTTTTTCTGCCAGGTTGCCTATCTTTGTCTTAACAAATTCTATGTCCTTGGAGTTTTGTTCAAGAGTTGTCTTTAAATCTTCTAATTCCGACTTGAATGAATCAAGATCCTGAATTCTTGTCCTGATTTCGCCATACATTGTTTGGACTTTGTCTGTTTGCGTGTTTATCTTGCCTTCAATTTTTTTTATTTCAATTAATTCCTGTTTTACTTCCTCGCTTAACTTTATGACCTCTTCTACTCCTCTGAAAAATTCTATTTTTTTTCTTGTTTCTCCAAGCTCGTCAAGAATGCGTTTCATAATTGCTTCGTTTCCCTCAATGTTTGCTTTAAGAGCCTCAATTTTAACTTCTTGTTTTTGAACCTCTGTCATGAGTTTTTCTGGCTGAACTGATGCGACCAGATCTGCTGATTTTGTGGCTTTTAGTTCAATTTCTTGAATTGTTCTGTCGCGCTCCAGGATCATTGAACGCAACTCGCCAATTTGCTCACTTATCCTGGTAAACCTTTCTGAAAAGGAGGAACGGACTTCCTTGAAAGCTTCCTGTCCTGCCTTTAATTTTTCTATTTCTGTTTTAAGCTTAACTATGTCGGATGAAGCATTTTCTGATATTTTTATTGGTTCTTCCTTTGGCTTCTGCTCGCTTGGCTCTTCCGAACTTTCTTGTTCTGGATTTTCTTTTTTCTTTCTTAGGAAGCCGAACATTTTGAGAGCTCCTCTTCAATTTCTTCGATTAGTTTTTTTACGGCTGAATAATCTTGCTTGCTGTGCGAAGTTTCAAGGAGTTTTATCTTAGCAGACAAAAGGGATAATCTTGCTTCAAGTTTAAGCGACCTCTTTTTTGGGCAATTGGATTCAAAGTCCATTGCTTTAAGTTTTAATAATGAAGCAACAAGATATTTTAAACCTTCTGTTCTTTGTTCTGGATCTTTTATTTTTTTTAATTTCTTTATGTGGCTTCTGTCGATTATTCCTGCCTTTCTTGCCATACGCTTTATTCTTCTAAATTCCCTTCGCATTGTGAATCCACCTTATGCCTTTCAGGCTTACAGAAATTTTGCGGCTTTCTTCGAGGTATTCAAGAATCTGAACAAGTGTGTTATGATTTACTTTTTTTGGAAGCTTTTTTTTGAGGCTTGCTACACTTATCGGAGTTTTGGAATTTCTTTCAAGAGTTCTTTCAACCATCCGAATTGTTCTTAGCGTTGGATATGATTTTATTTTCATAACTAATAGTTATTAACTCATAACTAATAGTTATTTTTAAGTATTTAAGATTTTGGGTTATAAAATCAGGCCGTGTTTTTCTTAGGTTCTTTTTTCTTTTCTGACTGCTTGTCCTTGTCTGGACTTTCTTTTGGCTTTTCTTCTGGCTTTTTCTTTTCTTCTGGCTTAAACTCTTCAATAGCTTTTACCATCTCTTCCTTTGATTTTATGCCCTTTAGTTTTTCAGCG
>RFLO01000005.1 GCA_003693875.1 Candidatus Pacearchaeota archaeon
CCGATAAATTCGTCGATAATTTTTCCATCCTTAAACAATTTTACATTTGGTATTGACATAACTCCGTATTCTGCCGGCTTTTCCTGATTTTTTTCAACTGAAATTTTTGCCAATACGAAGCGGTCATCAGTTTTAGCTATTTTTTCAAGAATAGGTCCAAGAATCCTGCAGGGCCCGCACCAACTTGCCCAAAAATCTAATAAAACTGGCTTTTCTTTTGATCTTTCAACAACTTCCCTTTCAAAGTTTTCGTCGGTAACTTCAATTTCCATTCATCTTGAAAAAAGCATTATTTTTTAAAACTTAGTAATCAGTGTTAACCAAATTATTTAAACACTTGTTTTCTTGAAGCTCTATGGAATGCAACGTCGGAAAAACAGAGCAGGTTGTCCGTGTTATCATTGCCCTTGTTGCGGCATGGCTCGGGTATAAGTACAGCGCGTGGTGGTATGTTCTAACAGCTGTCGGCATTTTGACTGCGGCGATGCGGTTTTGTCCGCTAACACATCTTTTGGGTATAAACACGTGCAAAAATTAATTCAAGGCTAAGATGCCTGCTAAAAATTTCAATCTGAAGGAAGCTATTAGCCTAATAAAGAAAAAAATATAAGTTGTAGTTCTTTTTCTTTTTAATGAGTTCAAAGTTTAAGGCTACATTTGATGATTCTGGCAACCTTGTACTTAAAGATAAATCTAAAATAAAGGAAGGCAGAAAAAGCCGTGGTGCAGGTGCAAGATTTGAAGCAAGAGTGCGCGCAGACTTAGAGAGTCGCGGATGGATAGTTGATAAGTGGTCCAATAATGTTGACTTAGAGAAAAACCAAATAGTCCCTGCTAAAAAAAAATTCAATCCATTTTCAAAGGTTATGAGTATCGGTACTGGTTTTCCAGACTTTGTTTGCTTTCAAAAAAACGGAGACCGCTTTGATGTCATCGGCGTAGAGGTCAAAACTTCCGGAAGACTGAAGGGGGAGGAAAAAGAAAAATGTCGCTGGTATCTTAAAAATGAAATTTTTAGGGAGATTCTTATTGCGAAAAAATTAAAGGAAAAAAACAGAATTCGCATTGAATACATAAACTTTTTAGATATTCAAAAAGGTATTAGAAAATGAGAGCTTTTGTCTTTTTTATTATCATTTCAATCGGTATTGCTTCAGCCTTTGAAATCTCCTGTCCAAACAAAGTATTCGTTGGGGAGGAATTTAAATGTAAAATCAATCAAGTAGAACAGGAGCCTTTTGACTTGAAAATTGAAATAAAAAAAGAAAGCAAAAATATCGCAAAGGTTTTTGACTGGGGCAAAAATCAGTGGAGATCGTCTTACTATTACATAAAAAATTTTCAAGATTCAGGTAAGGATTATGTGCTTGTGATGGTTCTTGAAAAAGGGGAGTTTTTAGCCAAAGCAAAGTTTAGAATTGGCAAGAAAATTAAGGTCAATAATTTTAAAATTTCTGTTGAAGATAAGGACAATAATCAAAAAGAAAAAAATAAAGATTCGCGCTTGAAAAAAGATAAAACTTTTGAGCCGGCAGTGATTAGTATCTTGGAAAATAAAACCCTTGAAAAAATTGACCTTGGCGGAAAAAGTCCTGTTGTAGTCTACGAGTCAAAAAATTACCGAATGGCACGCTATTCTTTTTGGGCATTTATTCTCTTTTTGATTATTCTTGCACTTATTATTCGCAAAAGGTGAAGTTTTAAAAAGAGAATTTGATTTTAGTTTCGATGATTCGAACAGTAATGATTGTTGAGATGGCGGGTGGTCCTCCAGAATATGTAAAAGAAATGCTTTCAAAGCACATTGGGCGTCTTGGTGGTTACCGCGAACTTGAAATTCAGGATACAAAGATAAGCGAGCCAAAACTTATAAGCAAAGAAAAAGAAATGTATACCTGCTTCGCTGAAGTTGAATTTAAATCGCGCGACTTAGCACAATTAATGGAGATTGTCTTTGAATTTATGCCTTCTTCTGTTGAGGTAATTGAGCCTGCAAAACTTACTCTTGACCCTCTGACAATGACCGAGTTTTTTAACAACCTTGCAGGAAGGCTCCACCGATACGATGAAATTGCAAAAGTTGCACATTTTAGGATTCGTCAACTGAGCAAACTTCTAAAAGAGGCAGAGGATGCCGGATTTCTTGAATTCAAACGCTCAGGTGGAAAAGTAAAGAAAAAAAAGAAGAAAAAATCCGCTAAGAAGAGTAAGGCTTAACTGACTCTAACTTTTCTTCCGGCAACTTCTTGAGCTTTTTCTGTTTTTTATATGCCAGATAAGCCACAAACGCAAGAACGATTATTATTAAAAGCCCAATAATCCACGAACTACTCCCGTGAGGCTCATTGAGCTTAACACACTGGGCAAAACAACAATACTTTTTATCAATTGTATACTCTGCTGTTCCATTACAAAAGAAACCACGAGAACATTCCTTTCCATTGAGCTCTTCGCAGGTTTTATCCGATATCCTAACTTTTGTTTTGTTTACGCCTTTCTCAACAACGAATATTTCAGTCGGAATTTCAAGAATGCCCTTCTTTTTCCCCTCAGTGTAATTTATAAAAATTGTTGAATTGAAAAATTTAGCCCTCTTAAATCTTAACGTTAGGTTAATCTCAACAGTTGAATTTCCCTTGATTCTTTCAAGTCTTGGAAAAATTATTTGCGGCGGACTTTGTATTGAAGTGATATTTACTGACGAGCCAATATTTCTTATCTTTATCTGAACGGTTTCATTTTTTCCCGCTGAAACTTTTGCTGTCAGAAAACCTTCAAAACGCAAAACAAATGATTTTCCGATTGGTTTTTCTTGCGACTCATTTATGGTTTCCGAAACAATGACCGGGATAACGAATTTTTTATAGGATTTTACCTCTACAAATTTCTTGTCTTTTATCTCTTCAAAATTTATGATTTTACTTTCCCCTTTCTTAAGTTTTATCTTTTCTCCGAGAACCTCCAATTCTAATTCAAAATCCCCCTTATTTTCAATGTGCAAATCCCGCCCTTTCTCAATAAAGCCTGGCAAGACTGAGAGAATTTTTGACCCTGAGGTGTTTGATTCATTTATTATTTTTTTGCGAATTTCTAAAACTTCTTCAAAATTTTTCTCTTTTATGGTTTCGTTCTCCTTGAAGACTATGTGAGATACCTTCATTGTAAAGTTTCCACTGATTGTTGGAACAATGTAAAAGTAGTAGGTTTTGTTTAATTCTTTTATTTCTATTTCAAAAGGCACCTTTCGTCTCCCACTGAAAAAAGCAAAATTGTCTTTAGTTATTTTTTCTACCAGATTTGTTGTCGTTATTTTTCCAAGAATAGTTTCTCCAGGTTGTGCTGAGTTTTCTATGGACATATTTGGCTCCGCAAAGGCTAATGGGACAAGTAGCACCAGAACTATTAACCACCTCATTGAAACCATAAGAAGCACATATTAATAAAGTTTATCTTGACATTTCCCTTAGTTTTCTGAAAGTGTCCGACATTTCCTTATCTTTTCCAGGTATTGGTCGTGGCGGAAGTGGACTCCTTGTTGGAGGCATTGGTGGTCTTGGCGGTCTCGGTGGTCTTGGTGGGCCTTCTCTTGGGGGTGCACCCGGCCTAAATCCGGCAGGACCTGACTGTCCTTTTGACTTTTCATATTTTCTCTTCATAATCCACATCTTCAATTTTTCCCGATAGATTATCCCCAGCACCACCAATCCAATAAGAATTACCAAGACAATTATTATTCCTGTTGAACTTTTACCCCCGTTATTAGGCTTTACCGGACCTGAAGTCTTCTTGCAACAAACATCTCCTTCGTCACAAGCGTAACTTACCTTCCTTTCTGAAGATGAACAAGAAGTTTTACAAGAATAAGAAGAACCTTTTGATTCGCATTCGCTTTTTTCTTCCGTCTTCTCAACACAGGAGCTAAGGCAACATTTGGTTGTATCGGTGGTCTCTACTTCTTCGCCGCTGCATTTCTTTCCCAGGGGACATATCTTGCCTTTTTTCTGGGAGCAGGTTTTTTCTACTTTTTTCTTACAGCAGCTAAAGTAACTTGAATAGCCACAGTAATAATTTCTAAGGACATCAGTTCCTTCACAATCGGCTTTAGGAACACAAAAGAATCCTGCCTCCTTGCAATCAACTATTGAGCTTCCTTTTCTGTAAGTTCTTCCTGAAAGTGCCCAAAGGGCAATTGCAGTATCTCTGATCTTATCAGAACCCTCCGCCCAGCATCCAGAAGATTTCTGTAAAAAGAGTAAGTATGAGCGCGCTTTTTTTACTTTCTCTGATGAGGAAACTCTTGCTGAAGCAAGCAATGCAAGAGAAGTATCGTAGATTTTGTCGTAGTTTGAAGACTTTGCCTTCCAGTAGCCTGCAAGGTTTTGTTCTTCCATCAACTTATTTGCAAATTCTTCTTCTCCTGTTATCATCAGTATTAGGGCGTTTGGCAAAAAACCCTCGTTCTTTTTAGCGAGTGCTATAAGGTAGGGGATATAGGCATCAATTGGATGTTTTGTTCTAAGTAGGGCTAAAGACGCCCAGGCAGTTGCCTCATAATCGCAGGGATCTCCGAAGCATTTGGATATAACTTTTAAGGTTGCGGAATCTCCAGCACTTTTTCTACTGGACAGGTCTTCTACAATGTGGATTACCGGAGAGCTATCGCTTTTGTAAAGGAGATTTGCGATAAAATTCTGGTCACACGAAATCTCAAACTCCGTGCCATAACATGATGGGTCGATTCTCAACCAGAAACCTGATGATGATGGTTGAAGACAGCTTCCAACTCCAGAACTAACTTTTTTGTCCTTTCCAATTGAGACATCTCCGCTTGTCGAGCCATATTTTATTGTGCAGGTTACCTCTTCTGATGAATCCTGCTGAAGATACCATATCAAATCGCTGGGACTTTCTTCCTGTTTTAGAAGCCAATTCTCATAAGGTTTAGTGTCTCTTCCAACATGGTTTAGTGCAAGTATCGCAAGTGCTGTATCCCTTATATTCCCAAAGTTATCGTTTTCAGCGCGCGTTTCAAGTTCATCTATGCAGTCCTCAATTGTTTCTGTTCCAGGAGTTGCAAGAATCGTTAATGCAATTTCCTGAACACTAAGTTTACTACAATCAAGAACAGCATCTTCAAGGCAGGTAAATCCCTTTTGTATCTTGTCCTTTGAAGTAGTTTTCGTATTTTGGGTTGAATTTGAGGAATTTGTCTGAGCGAGGGCAAGAGGAAACATTAAAGCTATTAAAGCCAATGCGGCAAGATACTTCCTTTCCATTTCTTTACAAGGACTAATAGATTTATAAAGGTTGTTGCTATATCTAAAAAGGAAGGCTTAAGAAAAATGAATATCTTTGCTCTCCGCTGTCTTTTTCAAAAATAATCCCCAATTCCAGGTTGTCAGAGGACTTGCTTATTTTTAGCTTCTTTTTTCGCTTGCTAAAAGATATGTCAAAATGGGTTTTCATTTCAGGCAACAATAAGTCCAAAGGATATGATGCCGTTGAACCGATGCGGGTTCCAATTGAACGGATTGATTTGACAGCGGGATAATCCGAATTCCAGATAATTTTTCTTAAAACAAGTTTCCCAAGATCCTTTAAAGCCGAAAGGTTTACTTCTTCACTATGTTGTTCTTGCAAGCAGGGTTCTTCGTAATATTCTCTTAGTTGAAATCTTCTATAGCTTAATTTTTTAAAACTTTCAAGGGGAGAAAGGGATAGATTTTCCTCTCTTGGTTGTTCTGGAATTTTGATTGTTTTTATCTGTGGTTCATACTTCCTAAAAAAAGAATACTCTGGAAGGGGCGGGCAGGATTCTAAGAGGGAGACTGGAGCACGGGTATATGTTGGGTCCTCCTTTTTTTTTTTTTTTTAAAGTGGAAAAGCTACTGCAATAATTAAGGGGACAACATATCTTTTCAAGTCGTGCATTCAATATCCTTAATTTTTGGCTTTAAATTTTTATTGTTTTTCAAAAATTTTCAAGCTTCCCTTGACTTTTTTCTTTTTCGAAGAGCTAACCTTATCGTGTAATTAACTGGATTTTTTATCCCAGGTTCTGGGGGGGATGTTATTCCAAAAAGGGCATAGACTGGCTTGTCATAATTTGGGGGCATTCTTTTGTTTCTTGCATGCCACTCAATTTGAGAACGGACATATCCTTCCTTTAAGGGCGAGTAATTTTTTTTGTTCCAATCCCGAATTTTTTCTTCAATATATTCTTTTGAAAATCCCAAGCTTGAAAAAAATGTCAGAAGCAATGAAAGAGCCCGCTTTCTTCCGTCTCTTTTTACTCCTTTGAGGATTTTTTTTATGACTGGTGGGAACATATCCTCTGTTATGGTTATTCCTTTTAGGTCAATTGGCTTTTTGTCAAAGGGGTCTTTTATTTTCTCTTTTTTAGTTGAATCGAGTGCCTGCAGGAGCAGGTTTCTTGCCTCTCCCTTGATACAATCGGGCATAAAATTTCTTGCATCTTTTAGTTTCAGCGGGTCTGCCATTCGCGGTTCAAAGCCGTCAATTTCGTCTTCTGTTATGACAATGGATGCAAGAGATGTTTTTTCGTGCAGTGAATAGGGAGCTCTGAAGAGATGGCGTGAAGCAACAAGCACCACATCCACCACATCAATTAGCTCCCTTGCTGTTTTCTTTTCTTCAAATGCTTGCGGACTTTTCCTTGAATTTGTGTTGCACTTTGGACAAAAATGAACATCTACTTCTGATTCGCGATGCATCTTTCCATTGCATGACGGGCAAATCATCTCCTTTCTGTTCGACTTCATACTTTCTACGACTGACTGGCAACGAATATTCCTGCATACAAACCTTCCAATTTTTTTTGATTCCGCGCGAGTTTTACAAAGCTGACACACAACTTCCACAAGTTCAGAATTTTCTAAAACCCCTGAATCCATTATCCTCTTAGTAATCTCTTCTTCAGTTATTTCTTTTAGGTATCCTGCGATTATCCTTGCCCATTCCGGAAAGTAGTCTTTTGTTTTTTTCCCTGCAACTTCGTCTGGAAATGCCTTGAATGGAACCAGGATATGGAACCCCTTTGAGCCTGAAAACTTAACTGAAAAGTTTCTCACTCCATGATACCTGAGGGCTTTAATCAAAACCCTGGCCGCTATTTTTGAATAATCAAGATATTTTGAGTCTATGTCCAACAAAAGGTCCCAGCCAATACGCAAATCATTATATTCCTCCCTGGTCATTCCCGTCTTTATTTTTAGAGGGTCTTTCCAAATCTCCTCTGAGCAATGAAAAGATGTTGCTCCCTGCCTTGCTAAGTTTATTATGTCTGTTGGATAATCCAAGCAGTCCGGCCTTTTGGCAAAAAAACGATTCGCGAAGTTTGCGATTGTTTCGCGATTTTTGCAAAACTCAAAGATGGCATTTTGGACTTCCTTTCTTGAGTAATAAGATAATGCAATAGATTCTACCCTTTTTCTTTCACTTTCCATTATTTTCTAAGTAGCTCTGTATTAATAAATGATGTGGAAAGAACAATAATCTTTATATAAGGCCTTTCAATCTTGGTTCTATGGCTATAAAACTTGAAGACCCTCGACTACTCTCCGATGCAATCTCAATTATCTCCGAACTTGTCTCAGAAGTGCGGATAAAACTCCTTGATGAAGGAATGAGCATTGTTGCAGTTGACCCTGCAAATGTTGCCCTTGTTATATTCAAATTTCCAAGAGAATGTTTTTCAAAATATGAACCTGAAAACACTGTTTGGGGAGTTAATCTTGAAGACCTAAAAAGAATTTTGAAGCGTGCCTCAAGGTCATCAAATGTTCTTTTTGAACAAGAAGACAATCTTTTGAAAATTTCTGTTTTTGACAAGATAAAAAGAGTTTTTACGCTTTCGCTAATTGATGTGAGTTCTGAGGACAAGGATGTGCCAGAGCTTGAGTTTGCTGCCCGCGTTGAGCTTGATGTAGATAGCTTTTCCCAGGCAATTGAGGATGCAAATGTTGTTGCCGATTCATGCGAGTTTAGTGTCGGTTCTGGATTTTTCATGATTTCTGGACAAGGAAGCCTTAATTCCGCAAGAGCAGAATTCTCAGAAGATGAAGCAAAAATATCCGGCGTTGCCAACGCAAAGTACTCTCTTGAATACCTTATGAAATTCATTAAAGCTTCAAAATTGTCCAACAAGGTGATTATTAATTTTTCTACGGATTACCCCCTAAGACTTGACTTTCCCGGGGACAAGATGGGGATTGGTTTTGTGCTTGCTCCAAGGGTGGATAATGGATGAGCTTGCATCAAAAATTTTAGAACTTAAAAAAAGACCAATAAAAAAGGCAATTGATCGGCGGCTTTTAGAATTTTTGTCGCTTGGAAAACTTGGGAATGAAGAATGGTTCTGTGAGCTTTGTTTTTGCATTCTTACAGCAAACTCAAGAGCAAAAACAGCAATTAAGATTCAACAAAAGATAGGCAAAGGCTTCTTAGACTTCGAAATGAGCCAAATAGCGGATATTATTCGTAATGAGGGCCACAGATTCCATAATACAAAAGCAAGATTTATAGTTGAAGCCAGAAAATTTTCAAAGATAAAGGACATAATTCTTGAAAAAGAGAATAAGCGAGAGTGGCTTGTTGGCAATGTCAAAGGCATTGGGATAAAAGAGGCTTCCCATTTTCTTAGAAATGTGGGTTTTTTTGATTATGCTATTGTTGACCGCCACATAGTAAACTTGCTATATGAGAACGGGCTTTGCAAAAACCCTTACAAGAAGTTTAGGAAAAAAGATTATCTTAAAATTGAAAAAATTCTTTTAGATATCTCAAAAAAAGTTTCAATGACTCTTGGCGAGCTTGATTTGTACCTTTGGTATATGAAAACAGGCAGCGTTTTAAAATAGCGATACTTATAAAAAGATGATTTGACTTTGAACCCTAATGAAGAGGGGGCAGGTTACTATTTTCGTTGTCGCGGGAATTTTGGTTGTCTTTGGTGTTGGGTTATATTTTGCACTTCATATGTCTTCCTCTTCCTCTAATGTAGATTTTGGAAACCCAAAAGACTCTGTTCTCTTATGCATTGAAGAGCCAATCAGGCAGGCAATTCTTGAATTACTCGAAAAAGGAGGAGTAGAAAATCCCCAGCTTAGAATTGCCTATAAGGGGATAAACTATACTTACCTTTGCCACAGCGCAGAATATTTTCAAAAATGCATCAATAGGTATCCTTTCTTCTTTGAAGATTTTGAAGAATCAATAAACGAAAAGTCCAAGATAATTATTAAGGAATGCTTTGATAAAACAAAAAATGAATACAAAAAAATAGGGTATGATGTTGATGGGAATTTTAGAGGCTCTTCTTTGGAAATAATTCCGGGCTCTTTAAGAGTTAAGATTAATGCCACACTTAACCTTACCAGAGGAGATAGCTCAATTTTCTTAGAAAATATGGATTTTGAAATTCCAAGCCCTGTCTATAAAATCCTAAACCTTGTTTTAAGGATAATTAACTCAGAAGCAGACTTGTGTGACTTCCTTCATGGGGATTATATGATTTTAAATCCGGATATCCTTATAAGGCGCATTTACTATAAGGGAAGCAAACTGTATGAGATAACTGATAAAAAAAGTGATTACAAAATAAAGTTTGCTGTAAGGGGGTGTGTAAGAAACATCTGGTCATGAGAAAAACAAAGGCATTTTTTGAAATTTTGATTTTGATTGCGTCTACTTTTGCTTTCTCTCAAATGCTTTCCATTGGAATCTCTAATGTTTCTGCACAGGATGCTCTTGATAGGGGGTGCTGTGAGGTTGACAATCATGGAAATTTTTGCACCTATGTTGAAAGGGGCCTTTGCAAGGGAAGTTTTGTTCCAAAAAAATGCTCGGTTGCTGACTTTTGCCAAGCTGGTTGCTGTTATAATCAAGGTACGGGGAGTTTTAGGGACGGGGTTCTTAAAAGAGAATGCAAAAGAAATGGCTGGAAGTGGGGCGAAGGGAGTTGTGCTTCTGTTCCGGGTTCTGAACTTGGATGCTGTATTATCGGGCGCTCAACAAGTTTTACAACAAGAGGAAAATGCGAAAGAGAAGCAGAACAGCAAAAACTTTCTTTCAAATGGGATAGAGATATGGATGAGGCACAATGCAAAATGTATGTCTTAAACCAAAGCTTTGGAGCCTGCGTCATTGAAAGGAAAAACAAAAAAACCTGCAAAATGCTTACTGCGGCGGAATGTTCAAAAATTTCAAACTCCGCAAGTTTCCATAAGGGGCTTCTTTGCACTGCCTCCTCAATTGGACTTTGTAAGCCTACTCGGGAAACCTCCTGCTTTGAAAATTTTGATGAGGTCTATTTTGTAGATTCCTGTGGAAACAGGGCAAATGTCTACGACTCATCCAAGGCAGATGACCCAAACTATTGGGAAAGAATAATCAGCCCAAAAAAATCCTGCAATTTTAACGATCCGAATGGGAATGCAGATTCAAAGACCTGCGGCAATTGCAACAGGATTAAGGGTGGAATCTGTGCTTCTGCGAAAAAAGATGGGTTTAAACCAGATATGGGAGATTATTACTGCAAGAAAACCTATTGCAAATTTGAAGGAAAGATAAGAAGAAATCAGGAAAGCTGGTGTTATTACGAAACCAAAACTGGCATGGGGCGCGACCCGGTAGGTTCAAGACATTTTATTTACAGGTGCACTGATGGAGTGGTTGTTTTAGAGCCTTGCCAGGATTTCAGATACAAAATATGTCTTGAAAACAAATCTGTAATTGACCTTGGAGGTGGAAAAAGTGCCAAAATTAGTACTGCTAAGTGTATTAACAATTTGGCTACTCAATGCTTCGGATATAATAAGGACGAAACCAAGATAGACAAGTGCAAGGATAATGCTTATTGTATGCTGAAAAATGTTGATATTGGGAGCCATTTCAAGTTTAGCATATGCCTTCCAAAAGTTCCAATAGGATATAACATAAATTCAAAAGAGATAAAAAAAGTTGCAGGTGTTTGCAATGCCGCCTCTGTTACCTGTAAAGTTGTTCGCGCAAAAAAGAAAATTTTTGGGGGATGCAAACCTGTAAAAAATGCCGGCTGCCTGGAAAAGGAATTTGCCGAGAAGATGAATGAGATTTGCACAAGCCTTGGTGATTGCGGCGCTTATGTAAATTACAATGGAGATTATTCTGATGATGGATACTCTGTTAAAAACTCCCCTAAACTTGGAACCAATTATATTGAAAACCTAAAAAAATTAATTGTTCCTGATGGAAAGGACCCCATTAGTGCTGGCGAGATATCCTCATATTTCTCTACTATATATGGGATAAAAAAGCCAAGAGAGCTTGGGATATTGAAAAGGATAGAAAAATTGGGCCCACTTGGCGGGCTGTTCTCCCTTGGAGTGGGTGTTGGAACAGGTTTATTTCTCGGCATTACTGTTCTTAACCCCCTAGGAGCCGTCTTAGCCGGGGTTTCAGTTTTTATCCACACTATTTTTTCTCTTGCAAAAAAATGCAAGCCAATAGAAGTCAAGTTTGAATGCAGACCGTGGCAGCCACCAAGCGGAGGGGATAAGTGTAATCTTTGCAACAAGGACAAATTGCCATGCACGAAATATCGTTGCGAGAGCCTTGGAGCTGCCTGCCGGTTCTTTGAGTCTTCTGATGGTAATGATGTTTGTCTTCAAACAAACCCGACTGATGTAGTCCCGCCAAGGATATATGTTGGCAACGCTCCCGAGGGGCTTTCATACGAAGACTTAAGTGATACGGGCTTCAAAATAAAAGAAGATGGGGGTTGCATTCGCCTTCAAAACACTCAAAGGAAAATTTCGCTGAAGTTTAAAACTGACGAGCCAGCAATATGCCGGGCTTCTGAGAAAAGAACCAATTTTGACAATATGAGCAATAATCTTGATATTCAATACTCGCTTAACCACAGCATGGAATTTGTCCTAACCAACATACCCGAATATAAAACAGGACTTGAAGCAAAGGATGTTAATTTTTTCCTTGGCTGCAAGGATGTTAATGGAGCAAAAACGAGCCGAGACTATGTTGTAAGCATGTGTGTTGACATTGGGCCAGATGTATTGCCTCCTGCAATTGAAAAGGTCCTGCCAAAAGAAAGCTCTCTTGTCAGTTTCGACAGCGAACAAATCAATGTAACTCTTTTTGTTGATGAGCCGTCCGAGTGCAAATGGAGATTTGAAGGAGAATCAAAGCAATTTGACGAGATGAACGAAATGAATTGTGCAACAAATATTTCTGACAGAGACTCTCTTAATTACTGGGAATGCACCGGAGGGGTGCCTATTGAAAACAGGTCCGTTTCAGTAGAGGTTCTCTGCAAAGACCAGCCATGGCTTTCTGGTGAAAATGACTCAAAAAGAAATGTTGGTGAAATCAGAAAACTTTCATGGAAAAAACCGGACAAAAAGATAAGCATCGACTCCATTAAGCCAAGTGGGGAAATTGTGGTTAAAAGCCCTTATGCAAATGTTGATATTGAGGTTGATGTTTCCGGAGGAAGTGAAAAGTATGATTGCTCATACAAGATTGACAGCTACTCTATGGTTCCGCTTGAGGAAAGCGACGGCTCCTATGTTGCAAAAGGGCTCACCCTTTACGCAAGAATACATAATCTCCGAATAAGATGCAAGGACCGTGAAACAGGAGATGTTGCAGAAAAAGAACAGGAGTTTGAAATCTCTCGGGATACAAGCGTCCCTGAAATTTCCCGCGTCTGGACGAGCGGAAGTACAATAAACTTCAAAACAACTGAATACGCCGAGTGCAGGTACTCTGAAGGCTCCTGCAAGTCGTGGGGCAGTGGGGAAGATGCCGGAAAAGGAACCCTCCACAAAATCCCTTCAAAAAAAGGAGATACTTATTACATCCGTTGTGTTGATGCCCTTGGCAATGAGGCGGGGGATTGCCTTTTAAGTGTTCGCGCAATTTAGTAGGATTTATAAATTGAAAAAACATCCCTGTTTTATGGAAAAAAGAGCTCAAATTGCAATTTTTGTCGTTGTGGGCATACTTATTGTTGTTGCGGCTCTTGTTGTTTTCTTATGGATAAAGCCAAGTGCAAGCTTTGGAAGGGGTGTTTTAAGTTTTGAAGGCTGCGTGCAGGACGTTGCAACAGACTCAATAACTGCCCTTGAAGAAAATGTGGGCATTGACGATGGAATCACTTACCGCTTTATGGGCCAAGAGATTCCCTATCTTTGTTATACCGAAGATTACTACAAAACCTGCATTGTCCAGCATGCCTTGATTGTGGAAAACTTCCAAAGAAAGCTAAAGGAAAGCATTAGCGAGGGGGTTCAGGAATGTTATAGCGAAAATGTTGAAAGGCTAAAAAAGAAAGGTCTTGAAGTTGTTTCCGGAGATGTTGATTTTGATGTTTTTCTTGAGCTTGGCAGGGTCCGCATTGAGATTAATGCCCCAACAAGCATTAGCGGAAGTAAATTTTCCAAGCTCAGTGTTGAATTTGCCTCTCCGATATACGATATGCTTACATTAACTACGACTATTGTTCAGTACGAGTCAAGATTTGGCGATGCACCAGTTGATTACATAACCAATCTTTATCCAGACTATCTTGTAACAAAATTTAAAATGAGCGAAGGGACAACTATTTATACTATTAAGAACAAAAAAACGGGTGATGAAATTAAATTTGCAAGCAGGAGCCTGCGCTTTCCTGCAGGTTACAAATGAGGATTGAAAAAATAATTATGCTATGCGCTCTTGTAGTCTTTCTTAGCTTTGGGGTCCTTGCACAATCCAATCCAAGCGTTTGCTGTGAAAGAACAAAAAGCGGAGCTGTCTGCGTTAACACGGACGAGAATAATTGCGCGCCCGGAGCTAAAAGAACTCCTACTTCTTGTGAATCAACTTCATACTGCAAGCCTGGAACCTGCTATGATTCAAGCGAAGGAACCTGTCTTGAAAACACTCCCCAGCTTGTGTGTGAAAAAAACGGGGGAAAATGGGATCCGAGAAGCGCAAGCGAGATCTCGCAATGCAATCTTGGCTGTTGCCTTATCGGAGACCAGGCAAGTTTCGTAACACTTACAAGATGCAAGAAGCTTTCAAGTTTTTTTGGCTTAGAGAATAATTTTCGCTCAGATGTCAAAGACGAGCTGTCGTGCATTGACTTGGCAAGGTCGCAGGAAAAAGGGGCGTGTGTAATTGAAAAGGACTTTGAGAAAACCTGCCGATTTGTTACGAGAAGTGAATGCTCTGACAATAGCAGTGGAAAGTTTTATCCAGGTCTTTTGTGTTCTGCAGAAGAGCTTGGAACGAGCTGTGCCCGCCAGGTCAGAACAAGGTGCTTTGATGGCAAAGTTTATTGGGTTGACTCCTGCGGAAACCTTGAAAATGTCTATTCATCTGATAAGGACAAAAGCTGGAATGGTGGAAGGGTTGCAAAACCCGAAGAAGTCTGCTCCCCAAATGATGGTTCAAATAAAAACTGCGGAAACTGCGATTATCTGAGGGGAACAAGCTGTGCGGAATATACCTCTCCTATTGGAAAGCCGAAAGGAAGTGACTTTTACTGCCGACGAACGACCTGCAAGGACTCTTCTGGAAAAGAAAGGAAGAATGGTGAATCGTGGTGTGAGTACGATGGAGAAGTCGGTGATTCAAAAGACAAAGTCGGTTCGCGCCACTTCAAAAAAAGGTGTGTTGATGGTGAGGTGATTATTGAGCCCTGTGCTGATTTTAGAAATGAGATATGCATTCAGGATTCTGTAAAGATTGAGGGAAGTGGGGAAAATTTTTCCTATGCTTCCTGCATCGCAAACCGATGGCAAGACTGCCTTTTGCAAAAAACCAAGAAGGATTGCACGGACAACTTAAAGCGTGACTGCCGATGGATTAAGCGGCCTAAGGGAATTGCAGAGTCCTTTGGGAAAGAAAAAGATGTGGAAGGCGTTACAGAGGGTATTATAGAAGACGAAACGAAAGAAGGAGTGTGCGTGCCAATGTATCCCCCCGGGCTGAAATTTTGGGATAAAAGCGCGGAAAAAGTATGCAAGCTTGGAAATGCCAAGTGCACCTACATTAAAAAAAAGAGCCTTACTGGAGGGAAACAGAGCGAGTCTGGAAAGGAATGCTTGACTTCTGACTGGGCAGCTGAAGTAAACAATTTCTGCCAATCCCTTGGTGACTGCGGCGGAAGTGAAAACTACATTGGAGATTTTTCAGATGATGGCTATGTCTGGTCGATTGATGGGGAAACAAAAAAAGTAAGTCAAGTCACAATTAACCGGTGGGCAAGCAATGATGTTTGGCTTAGCCTTGCAAACGGAATCTTCAATATGCTTCTTGGGGAAAAAACCCTATCCGATGTTTCGGCAAGCGAGGAAAAAAAGAATTCGCTTATGGACATTCTAAAAGACAGGCTCTAAAAGGGTTGCCTTAACGCAGAATTTATAAATGATTAAGCCGTGTAGTTTTAATGATTATTGAAAAGGGCTCCGCAGGAAGAAAAGGAATCGCAGGCTTTCAGGCTTTCCTGATTATTCTTTCTGTAATTTCTTTCTCTGTTTTAATGAATTCTGAGTTTGTCAGTGGGCAGAATAATGATGCTACAACGACTCCTGCTGGAGAAGGAAGTAGCGAGCTTAGCAGACTAATCTCAGATATTCTTAAGAAGGATACTATTGATCGGGAGGGTAAGACAGTGATTCAATACGCATTTGAAACCGGCAGTGTTTATGATGCCTTTTTTACCGGCTTACAATGGGCTGCTGTAGCTTATAGCGTTGGACAGATTGTTGGAAAGGTTATTGGGCTTGATAAGGGAAATACCCAGGCGCTTTCTATATCTGCAGCTGCTGCAACATTTATTTGGCAATTCGGCTCAACACTTAAGACAAATATTGGGATTAACCAGTTCCTTGGTGGAACAAACTACATTGGTCTTTCCTCTTTTGTAAGTGGAGTTGCTATTGGAGCCATCATTTTTATTTCAATGTATAAAAAAACCAAGAAAAAGGTTGCCATCTTTGAATGCAAGCCTTGGCAGCCGTTAAGCGGAGATGATAAATGCGAGGAATGTAACAAAGGAGAACTGCCCTGTTCGGAATACCGTTGCAAAAGCCTTGGGGCGTCATGTGAACTTGTAAATGAGGGAAGTGGGCAGGAGAAATGCGTATCCGTTGACCGAAACGATGTTTTGCCTCCTGTGATAAAACCCGATGAAAGTGCACTAACTGAGGGGCACGCATACGCCGATGTTAAAACCTCGCCGCCAGGTCCCGGTTTTAGAATTATTCGCAAAGGAGCGCGTGATGGTTGCCTTAAGGCATACACTCCTCTTAAGTTTGGCATAGTAACAAACGAAGTCTCTCAGTGCAAGATTGATTTTGAAAGAACAGATAGCTTTGAGAAAATGAGAGCCTATATGGGGGGAAGCAACCTTTACTCTTACAAGCACGAAGAAAAGTTTAGTCTTCCTGGGGCAAGGGAACTTCAAAACAGCTCACTTGTAATAGAAAACGGCAAAGAGATGACTTTTTATGTTAGGTGCCGCGACAGGAATGGAAATGAAAACTCAGCCGAGTACGCAGTTCGCTTCTGTATGGACGATTCACCAGATACGACACCTCCAAGAATTGAGTCAACCTCCATTGAAAGCGGCTCGTGTGTGGCTGAAGGCACCTCAAGTGCAGGTGTTGAATTTTATGTAAATGAGCCGGCAGAATGCAGGTGGGACACACAAAGCACTGACTTTGACAATATGGAAAACAAGATGAGTTGTGCAGACAGCCCCTCACAGATAAACGCGCTAATGCTTTACACATGCAAAGCTAATCTGACTGGAATACCTAAAAGTGGGGCAACATTCTATATTAGGTGCCGAGACCAGCCAAATGCAGTAGAAAGCGATAGAAACACAAACGGAGAAGATCTCGTATTCAAGCTTCGCGGAAGCAACAAGCTGAAAATTAAAAGTGTAGAGCCAAACGGCACAATATTCGGTGGAGTGAGTCCTTGGCCTGTGACTCTTCGTGTTGAAACTGCCTACGGGTGCAATAACGGCAAGGCGCTTTGTTTTTATTCAACAACCGGAGAAGACAAAGATTTCATATTATTCAAAGATACTGGAAAAGAAGACGGCATACACACACAAAGACAGGACCTTACAGCAGGAGAATACACATACTACATCAAGTGCGTTGATGAAGGCGGGAATGTGGCTATTCAGGAAACTGAATTCAAGCTTGAAATAAGCGAAGATGCCCCCGTTATTGCAAGAGTCTATGAAGAAGATGATAAGCTAAAAATTGTGACTTTAAGAAAAAGTGAGTGCTCATACAGCTCTGAGAGTTGCGACTTTTCAATTGATGAAGGTGTAAAAATGCCGTATGCAAATACGACGGTGCATGTTGCCGACTGGAATCCTGACAAGACCTACTACATAAAGTGCCGTGATGAATTTAGAAACGAGGGCCCTGACTGCTCAATTATTGTCAAGCCGAGCAAGATTTTTTACTAAATTTTATATACCTTGAAGTTTTTGACTGCTTATGGGAAAAAGAGGCCAACAGATTATGGGAATGCCTTTTGGCGTGATTTTTTCAATAATCCTTATAGTCGTTTTCATTGTCATCGCATTCATTGCTATTGGCTCTTTTCTTGATATTGGGAGAAAAAGCAGCGTTGGTTTGTTTTACAAAGATTTGCAAGAAGCAGTAGACAATGCGTGGGAGTCGCAGAGTGCTGAATTTGACTTTAAGATAAATCTTCCAAGCGGAATTAAAAAAGTGTGTTTTGCAAACTTGAGTAAAACAATAAATTCAAATGATGAAGTTTATGACGAGATAGAAAGGTATTCTGTCTATGATGCGAATGTCTTTTTGTATCCTCCTCAAAAAGCAGAAGAGATGCAATGGAAAAAAATACGGCACATAAACCTTTCAAAGATAATAGCTAATGAGAACCCTTATTGCGTTGATACTTCAAAAAATCTAAAGATAAAAAAAGGTTTTGATGACCGCCTTGTTGTTATCGAATGAAAAAGGGAGTTTTTAATTTTGTGTGGCTTTTTGCGATAATTGCTGGGGGCTCCCTGCTTTTTCTTGCAGTTTATGGGGCAACTAAAATTGGGCAGAGCGGGCAATACCAAAAGACAAGCTTTGACGCAAAATCAATATCAATTCTGACAAATCCCCTTCATGCTGGATTTTCCGATGCACGCTTTGGGGTAATCAGGCTTGGGGAGTCTGCAAGAATAAAAAATATCTGCATTGATGAAGGGTTTGGCAAGAACAGAATTCTTTTATCTGAGAGGGGGCTAAATGATGAGTGGTCTGAGTTTGGCGCAGGAGTTTCTGTTAAAAACAAATACATCTTTTCTGAAAAAGTTTTAGAAGGAAAAGAGCTCTTTGTCCTCTCGGTTCCTTTTGAGTATCCTTTCAAAATTTCTGACCTCCTCATTGTAATCAATAAGGATTATTGTTTCGTTGATGCGCCGCAAGAAGTTAAAAACAGGATTGGGGGTCTTGGAATAAAAATGATTAGCTTCAAGTCACAATCCTCTGATTGTCCAGAAGATTCCACAACCGTTTGTTTTAGTGGTTCTTCTTCCTCCTGCGATATAAAAGTTTCCTGCAGTAGTGCGTGTGATGAGGGGACTGTTACCAAGGACGGGGAAAATAAGAGGTTTGTCTTCGGCCTTCTGTATGGTGCCATTTTTTCTGATAATGAAATTTATTCTTGCAATGTAAAACGTCTTTTTTTTAGGAAAAAGAAGTTGTTAGAGCTCTATTCTTCAAAAGCTAAAGATCTCTTGGGCATTAGTTGCCAAATAAGCAGAGACTTTAAGAGTAAAATTGACAGTCCAATAGCCTTTAGTTCGTGGCTTGGAAGTAATGAAGTTTCAAAATCTAAAGCATTAGATAAAGAAAATAAAAAACTTGGATGCAGGCTATGGTGAGGGCACAGATGAAAATACAGCAAATGAGCTTTATGATAGTGGCACTTTTCATTTTTTTTGTGCTTGTTGGAATCTTTTTTATTAAGCTCAATTTTAGTGGAATTGAAGACAGGGCTTTTGAACTTAAAAGAGCCGAAGCAATTTATTCCATAAAAACCATAGCACAAATGCCGGAGCTTTCCTGCACAAAAAAAAGAAATTTTTGCATAGACATTTTAAAAGCCGCTACTCTATCAGGTATGGGAGATAATTATTCTGATTTTTGGCCAGTTGAGTCAATTGAGATATACCGAATATTCCCAAAGCCAGGCATGGGCGATTTTCCAAAGCCTAACTGGCGAAGAATGGTTGTATTTGACTCCGGGAAAAAAAGCCTTATTAAGTATTCCGGTTTTGTTTCTCTTTGCAAAATTGATTATGAAAATAATTTCTTTTACGACCGGTGCGAGATAGGTAAACTTGTTTTAGGGGTTAAAAAATGAGTAGGGCTCAACAAGAAATGGTTGGTTTTGTCCTAATTGTTGCTCTCGTAATTGTTGGACTCGTGGTTTTTTTAACAATTTCGCTTAGAAGTGTTCCAAAAACAAAAGAAGATGTTTCTGTTGAGGGGATGCTTGAATCCTTGATGCGCGCTACGACTGAATGCGAAATTTCGGGACAATCAACTGATTTTTTTGAAATTTTCAAGAGTTGTGTAGGCAATAAGAGTTGTTCTAACTTAAACGAGAATTCTTGCAGCTACCTGAAATCAAATATTCCAAGGGTTCTTTTTGAGATGATTAAAACCGAAGCCGATATATCTGCTTACAAGATAACATTTCTAAAAGAAGAAAACTCAAAAAAAGAGGTTATTTTTAGCAATTCCTCCGGAAAATGTGTAGGTCATGTGCTTTCAGGAAGAGATTTGAGGGTTTTTAGGAATAAGAATCTTATTGTTGAACTTAAAATTTGCGTAGGCTAAATACTCAGAGTTATGTTGATTCTTTCTGCTGCCAATATAGGCATAAGACGCTCGCGCCTTCCGTGCTTCTCAGAAAAAAAAGCCACCAAGCCGAATCTTTCAAGCATTAGCAAGTCCTCCCTGACAGATTTAAAGTCCCTTCCAAGCATCTTTGCGAGGTCATAAATTGACTTTGGCTTTTTATGTTTTAGAAAATAAAGAATCCTTGCCTTTTCGTTGCTTAAAAGACTTCTTAAAAGTTTTATGTCTGAGAAATCTATTTCGGTGTCGGCTTTAAGCAACCTTGAAACAAAGCCTGCCTCGTCTGCGTTTACATTAAAATAAAAGGTTTTTGATTTGATTTTTTGAGCCATTTTTCTCTTAAAATACATATAGGGTATGGTAATTTAGATATTTAAAGTTTGTGTTTTTCCTATATCTTGGATTTTATCCCATATATTTTTTGATTATTTTTTGTGTTTCTGAGAAATTTTGTCTTATCATTGAGGAATAACGAAAAGTTTTTAAAGGAACCTCAAAAAAATTATGTTTTTTGCGTCGGTTTTTGATTTTCAAGGGTAAGCTTTATAAAGGAAGAATGGGTGGTAATTGAGCGTGTTATCTTCGATAACATGCAAGTACTCAGGGAACGAATATTAGTTGCCAGAGATGACATCTTATAACGCCTCCCTGTTATAAGATCAGCCAGGCTATTAGAAATGCCGAACTCGCTTTCGCGAGGCCCTGAAATGGGCGGCTAATCTAATAGTGCTGAAAGGAGGTCGTAAATTTATGAAAAGAATATTTAAAAAAGCCGTGACGGTTTTGGGAAGCTTAGCCATGGTTGGAGCCACTGTTGGCTTCGCTGCAGCTGCAAGTTTTCCAGAGCCTTTCACAAGCAACACGGCAGTAGTAGTCGGTAATGGAGCTGCTACTTCTGACTCTTCAGCAGCAGCTGAGGTTCTTTCCGCATTAAAAGAAGCCGCAAGCAAGAAAAGCGTGAGCGGAAAGACTACCTTGTCCGGTGAAGGTGATAAGTTTCAGTTTAAGAAGTCGTCCACTCTGTTCCACATGGGGGACACTATCAGTAGTTTCTACAGTCAAATAGACGATGGTGAACTCCCAACACTTCTTAAAGATGAAACTTACTCCGACACAAATCACGACGAGTTTGACTACACCCAAAAGATAACAATTGATTCGGGCGTCCAGCTAACTATGTTTGAGGATAGTGATTATAAAGAAGATGAACCAACAGTTGGGTTCAGGATTCCTGCGGGAAAAACTGTCCTGACATACACGCTGGACTTTAGCGATAAGCCTACAATGTCTAATATGGAAAACACAGACATTACCATTATGGGAAAGGATTACTACATCCTTGATGTCTCAAGCACCAATGATAAGATTACTCTTCTTGACTCTGCAGACACGACACTCCTTGCAGAGGGGGAGAGTAAAACAATAACCCTCGGAGACAAGTCATATGAGGTGTCCATTGAGTTCATAAACTCCAACGAGGTTAAGCTTAAGATAAATGGAGATATAACAAAATCCATTAGTGAAGGCGGAACCTACAAGCTAAAAAGCGGAGAGTATGTAGGGATAAAAGACATCCTATACAGCTCAAAGGATACCGGTGTAAGTAAGGTTGAGTTTAGCATCGGCAGTGGCAAACTTGTGCTTGAAGACGGAAACGATGTTGAGATGAATGACGAAACTATCGATGGGCTTACCGTTGGAATTACAAACTCGTCAAACAAGCTTGACAAGATAACTCTTACCTGGAATGCGGATGATGACCTTTTCATCACCGAAGACCAGGAAATAGAGATGCCTGGGTTCAAAACTGTGAAGCTTATCTTCACTGGCCTTAACTATCCTGCTGAAGAAGAGATTAAAGTTGAGGTAGATTCCGACTACGCCAAGCTGGAGAATTTCCCAACAATTGATAGTGTTTACGAGATTCCGCTTCTTTACACGAATGGTTCTGCATACACTTTGATTGGAAAGGATTCAGATAAGATGCTTTTGACCTCTGGCGGAAACTCTATTACCTTTAACGCTAGCAAGCACGAAATGTTTATTGCATCATATGATGATGGAGATGACGGTGAGTCCTATATCTTAAAGGCAGGGAGTTTCGGTGATACGGATGGCGTCAACAAGACAACCATCTACGAAAGGAAGGGCGATTCTTGGGACAGCGTTGAAACGGTTCAAGAAAACGACACTATTGAGCTTGGGAATGTTGAGCTTAAGATTGGCGCAATAAACAAGCGCCAAAAAACTGTTGTCATATACAACAACAGCGCAGAGACTAACTTTTACGAGTTGTTTTCCAAGGAAGGATTAAAGATATACCTTCCGCA
>RFLO01000006.1 GCA_003693875.1 Candidatus Pacearchaeota archaeon
ATATTTTGTAAGACGCAATGTATAAAGCTACAACAAAAACGGTTGAGAGAAAATTCCAGAAAAACCAATGAACCGCATCAAAATACTTAGAGCCAGAAAATTCAACAAGAAAAACTATCCTGGCAAGGTTTATGACAAAAAGTGCCAAAATGGAAAATGCAAGAACCTTTAATCTTTTTTCGGGTTTCATTGGGGTTGAAAAAAACAAAAATATAAGTAAAAAAAATGCCGAGGCTGCTACACAGGCAGGGATTACTTGAATTACAAGTCCGGGTAACCTTATGTAGTTTCGAACAATTAGTGGTTTTGTGTAAATTGAGAATATTAGTCCAAGAGAATTAACGGTTGCCCATGTCAAAAAACTGTAAAGCTTGTCAAGGTTTAGCCCAACAACAAGCAGGAAAAAGTATCTTAAAAAAACTCCAAATGCTTTCATAATGTCATTAAGGTTTGTGGCTTTAAAAACCTACTCCTCTTGGTGGCCGCTCCTTGAAGCAATAAGGGCAATAATTACAATTACCAGAATTACTATTGCGGCAATAAGGAAGTAAGTCGTCTTTTTGCTCTTTAAAACTTCAGATATTGAAGCTCCTGTTACAAGGTCTTTTTGTTGTTGCTCGGACTCTCTTACATTCACAGAGATTGGTTGATTAAACTCTTCATCCCCGGCAGATGCGACAAATTTAAAACTCCTTACCCCTGATTCATTTGGAGTAAGAGTTACCATAACGGTTGCTGTTTCGCCCTTCTTTATTTCTAGTTTTTCAGGTTTTATTGATTCTAATTTTGCCCATGAATCGAAGTCTTTTAGAGAAAATGAAAATTCAGCATCCTTTCCGTTGTTTTTAACGGTAATCTTTACTTCAAGAGGGCTTCCGACAGTAGCTGACTCTGACACTAAGCTTGCACCGATGCTTGGAGCCTCAATTCCGCAGCCAATAACTTCAAGGGTTTTTATGAAGTCTCTTTCAAGGTCATCTCGTGAATTCTGTTCGTAAGATGTTTCGTCAAGCTCGTCACCTTTATCATAATCATAAAAAGTATAGATTTTTAAGTGGTATTTTCCCTCTTTCGCATCTTCTGGAATGTTTACGAAAAAATCTACCATTTTCTTTTTTCCAGAGCGAAGGTTTTCTAAAAACTCGTAGGAGTCAATTCCAAGCTCCTTGTTGTATAGGTTTACAAGAACTTTTTTCTCCTTGTCAATTCCTATGTTGTAGACCGGAAAGCTTATTGGGACATTTTTTTGCCCGCAACTAACTACAATCTTGTCCTCAAGGTCAACATCTCTTACGATTACTGCCTGATCCTCTTCTCTTACATAATCTATTAACTCATAATCTGTGTTGCTAAACCTTCTTGAATTGTCCACACATTGGCTGTCTTCGTCATCTTCTGAGTATGCCTTAAAGTAAAGCCTATACTTGCCTTCCTCAATGTCTGCTGGAAGTTCTTTTATTACAAATTTTGCCGTTTCTGTGTCGCGGTCCTTTATCCTGCCAAGGTCTATGCTTTCATCTTCTATATCAAAGTCGCTTGTAACATCTACTCCGTTTTCGTCAGTTATCTTTATCTCTACCATTACGTTCCTTACATCCTCTTGCCTTGCAGTATTCTTTACATCAACCTCAATTTCAATGTTATCAAGAGGTTCCCACTCATCGTCTTTTCCTTCGCCAAGATTGTCAATATTTAGGTCTGTTATCTCGAGCGTCCCGTGTGTCCCGTTAGAGCAAAATGTCTTCTTTGGATTAACGTCCTTTTGAGTAACGATTATTTTTATTGGCAAGACACCTTTTGAAGCACTAACATATTTTCCAGAAATTGTCAGGTTTCCAGAATATTCTCCTACGGGTGTTGTGTCTGGAACAGTAACAGTATAGGTTAAAGAAACATTTTTGTCCTCGTCAAATTGTGAAGGAAGGCCAGATATTTTCTGGTTACTGTCCAATATGATGTTGCTGCCAGATGTAAGATTTGTAAAAGAGTGGCCAGTTACAATAAAGGGGTGCATAGACTTATTTTGACCTTGATAATTACTTTTTGCTATAAAGTTTATTGTCAGGGAATCGCCCTGCTTAACTGTGCCTGTAAGCTCTGATGGGATAAAAGATAGTTTTGCAGAAACTACAACGAGAGATAGTATTGCGATTGCCAACAATGTGAACGCCGTATAGCTTCTTTTTATCATGTTGTAATTTTTTGATTACTACACTTTATAAAATTTTGTGTGGTGTATTGAATAGGTTATTTGGAAAAGTTTAAATACTTTCTACACGAAGGTAGCTTATGGCTAAATCAAGGGAAAGCCTTATTGGTGCATACGCTTTTTTGGCAGGAGTTATTCTTGCAGTGATTCTTGGCCTTTTTAATAAGTCCTTTGAAGAAGCAGGCAGTGAGTTTTATACTGCACTAATCCTTATTGGGGTCATCGTGGGTTTTATGAACTCGGGTGACAAAAATTCCAGTGTTTTTCTCCTTGCAAGCCTTTCTCTTGTAATCGTTGGTGCTCTTGGTCCAGAGCCAATAAGATATGTTGCACCCAAGAATAATTTTATTGTACGTGCTCTTCAAAATGTTCTTGGTTCATTACTTGTTCTATTTGTCCCGACAACAATTATTGTAGCTCTTAAGACTGCTTTTGCGATGTCAAAGGTCTAAGCAAGGGTAAGAGGTCTGCAAAATTTATTATTCTTTTGTCATCTCTTGCAAGGCCATAGCAAGCAGTGTTCACCCAAATTTGAATCTGGGGAAAATTTTCAAACTCTGTTATGTTAATTTTATCTGCTTCAAAAATGAATGCTTTTTTTCCAAGAGCTTCAACCCTCCTTTTTAGTCCTTCAACTATCTTTGATTTTTGTCCAGACTTTGTTGAAGCTATAATTCCAACTTTTTTTGATGAGAGAAATCTTGCCTGTTTTGCTCTTGTAATTTTATTATGTTTTTCGATATCCTTTTTTGACAGAAATTCAAGACTATATGAATTGAAGATATACATTTCCCTTTGAAGCTGGAGGGCGTTGTTTATGGCATGAAATTTCCCATCTGCTAAGAGGAGAAGGGAGTCTGCCGTTCTTTCAAAAGCAGAAGAGTTACAACCAAGAACCTGTGCCCTGTAAAAGGCGCCTTTTTTTATAATTACTTCCTTTCCAATAGATTTAAGAAAAGAAGAAACTTTTGGAACAAGATTTAGGTACTGGATTGTTGATGCAAGGGAAATTTTTTTCCCGGGAATTTTTTTTAGGACGTTAAGATTTAATTCATTGTCCTTAAACTTCCTTCTTGCTTCAATAAAGATTTTTTCCATAGAATGCCTAAGAAAATTGAGTTAAAACTTTTCTATTTCTTCGCTTCGGCTTTCCTGAACGACGCCTTTTTGGATTTCAAAAACACGTGATGGCGTTGCAATAACTGTGCCTTCTCCAAAACCTGCAATCCTACCTTCAAGAGCGTCAACTGTCTTTTTAAGTTTGGATATTGCCCGTTTAAGCTCTACAACATCCTTAGACTTTAATGGTTTTATGTCAATTACCGCTATTGTGTACCCTTCCCGCAAGGCATTTAGGATTGGGTTTACATCCTCATAGGTTCTTAAAACATAGGTCCTTACAAAAACCTTTGAATCCGACTTCTCGTGTTCGAGATCAATTTCAATAAAGTCCTGAGACCCTTCGTCATCCTTTTTTAAGATTCTCCTAAACCTCTCAAACACCATATGATAAGGTTATCCAATCAGTATTTAAATATTTATGTGATTGAGAAAAACTACTCCATTTTTTCCATTATCTTAGACCTTGCCTCATCAATATGTTTTGATAATTCATCTTCTTGTTTCTTAATTGCTTCAAGGCGCTTGCTGATAAGAGACTTTCGCTTGTCAAGTTCGCTTAAAACTTCTTCTTTTGTTGACTGCAGAACAACACTTCCCCCAACAATTCTTGAAACCTTCCCCTTTGATTTTTTAACTTCTTCTATTGTATGTTCTGTTTCGTTTAATTCCATTGAGAAGGCGTTTTTCTGGATAAGAAGTTGTTGATAATTCTGCTCAAGAACTTGAAGCTCCTGAATCATTCTCTTTAATTTTTCCTTGCTTTCTTTTTCCATCAGTCGGCTTTAACTGTTTTCATCTTGGTCCTTGGCTTGTAAAAAATCCTTGAGCCGCAGGCTGGACAAACAAATCGCTTTTCAAGCTCCTCTGACCTTACTTGATGGCCACAGTTAAAACATTTGTAAGTTACCATTATTCAAGATAAAAGGTTCCTCCTGCAAAATTTTTGCCACATTTATTGCAAAGCCAAATAGCATTTGCCGTACGTTTCGCCCTCCCATTACAAAAGGGGCAAGACTGTCTTTTCCTCTGTTTTTTTTCAATTTCATTTAAACGGTGTTTTACCTTCCCGTAACCTGGACCAAAACGCCCTGCACTTCCTATTTTTTTTCTTTTTACTGCCATCAAAAACACTAAGAAAGATAGTTTTTAAGTTTTAGCATTAAGGGTTCTGTTATCTTATTTGGGATGAAATTAAAAACAAAATTATCGAGTTTTCATTTCTGGCCTACTAGAAAGAAAGCTTGTTAATTTAATTTGATGATGGGTAGCCCCTTTTATCAGGCCTTCCCCTTCAGCAGGGGTCTTGCCCTAAAAAGAAACCAGTAGTTTTTCTTTCGAAAAAACGGATTGCCGTCTCACCCGAATTATCAACAAGAAGTTTTCTACCTGAAAATTTTGTGCAAACCTCTTTTAAAACATCTCCATTTCCTATTTCTTTCAAAACATCCGAATAACTTTTTCAAGATAAAAGTCTTCTAAAAATTTTAATTCTTTTTTTGTTAGATCAAATCGTACAATCCATCAGCAAACTTGTCAAACTTGTTTTCCCTGCCAACACTCTTAAGGATTGACCTGGCTTGCTCAAGAGGAGGTTCTTTCCCAGCAGATTTTATTGCTTTGATGAGGTTAACTGCATCGATCTTGTCTTTTTCCTTACCCCTAATAATCTTTGATGCAAGAAGGTAATTGTCGGATGGCACATAGACCGTTGCTTGATTTCTTCCTCTTCGTATAGTTCTTGGAACTGCTGTGTTGATTATTTCCTTGTAATGTGTTGTAAGCCCTTTGAACTGCTCAGGGCTAACCTGGTAGTTAACAGCTACGCTTTCACCACCAACACACATCCTTGCATGATATTCAACAGAACTCCTTACACTTACATCTGGTGTTTGGGCTTGCAGCATGTTAAAGAAGGTGACCATGTCTTCAAGGGTTGAATCTGTAGCAAGGTCAATGTCCCCTGTTTTCCGTAACAATATATCCATTGATGGACATCTGTTGAAATTTTCTTCGCCGTTTTTACTTACCAGATTAGCGAGTCTGACTTGTACAGCAGTGCCACCGACAACGGCATAGGGGATGCCCTGTTCATAGAGTTCTTGTGAAAGCACTTGCAGAGCTCTGAAAAAGTTCTCATTCCTTATTGTAAATCCACCTTTCATCACTATTTAATGATTACTCTTTATTTAAATATGTTTCGGTTGGAGTGTTCCATGTGCTCCTATGGAGCATACGTCACCTTGCTATCAGCATTTAAAATGCCATCAGGAAATAAGTTAAGTTTTACCTGCTCCTGAATTGGCATATAGCTTTGTTTTTGGATAATATGGCAATATCCGGCCCTAATTTTTCTAAAAAGCTTATCCATATCTTTTTGGGTTTTAAAGGCACAAACAGAGATTATTTTATGAGAAATTATATCAAAAAAAGAGTAGACAATATCTTCAC